>NZ_JBYIQP010000029.1:0-75868 GCF_057707665.1 Actinacidiphila sp. bgisy167
TCGGCGGGGTTCGCAACTTTACTACCGCTACGACTGCGGGACGCGGCAGTCACCCTGTCCGCGCTGCTGCGGACCCGCGACAGGGCGATCGCGTTTGTGGCAGTGGCTGCGGCGCACGCTCGGCAGCGATCCGGAACCTGCAGATCATGTACCGCCTTGACGGCCGCCGCGACATGCCCGAGCTGGACCGGCTGCCTGGATACGAAGGTTCCCGCGCCCGGTCCGTGTCGGCAACGAGGCCGTTGACCAGCTGCAGTTAGACGTGCCCGGTGAGGTCACCGAAACGCTGGCTCCGGCGCACGAACACGGCGTAGCCCGGTGTGAGAAAACACCGAGGACCTGATCATGAAGCTCGTTGACTACGTCCGCCGCACTGGCGTAAGCCGGACGACGGGATCTGGGAGGTCCGCGGCGGCCGACGCAACTCACCCACTCCAAGATCATGTGATGGGTGGCCGTCGACCGTGCGATCCGGCTCGCCGACGACCCGGCCGCACAGCGGCAGTTGGGGAACTTCCCCCAGTCGTACTCGATGCTCGGCCTCACCAACAGCGCTGTCCTGCTGCATTAGCTGCGCAAGACAGCGGCCGCCGCGGTGATCGCCGCGTGAGCATCACCCCATGGGTGCCGCACTCCGGCCTACCGCAGCCATGCCTCCGGGCATCTGCAGCCACAATCCGTCGACCGCACGCCCGCGAGGATCCGATGACCCCCTTGATACAGGAAACGCTCACCCTGGCGCGCCGTACGCCGTCGCCGCCGCCGGTGGCAGCGCTATCCACTTCGCCAGATCGGCCGTACGGCACCGCAGGGCCGCCGACGGCTGCGCCCGACGCCGAACCACCGCCGCCGCGAGCCGGTGGCAGCCGCCTCGGCCCGAGGGCCGAGGTGCCCGGCGGCCGCTGCGGGTGGGCGGTCGCCGTCCTACGCTGAAGAGGGGAGCGGCTTGCGGCGGCGATCGCGCCGTGCCCCCGCGAGAGGAGAAGCGCTGATGAGCAGCCACCACACCAATTCCCACGTCGACGTCCTCCTCACCGACTGCGGGAAGCAGGACGCCGGAGCGGTGCTGAGCGCGTTGGAGGCCGCCTTCCCGACGCGTCCCGGCGAGTCGCTGACCGAGGCCGTGGAGCCCCGGCCCGGGTCCTCGCACCCGACCGTGTGGGCCGCCTCCGTGGACACCCGCAGCCATGGCCACGAGCTCGGTCCGGTTCACCTCGACGGCGCGCTGATCGCGGACCTCTCCGGCGGGCCCCGTCATGTGCGCGAGGTCAAGAAGGTGCTGAGCGACTCCTTCCGCCTCGAGGAGCAGGGGTCGGTGTCCGGGGACCAGGAGGTCGAACTCCGGGTCCGCCTCACGGAACTGCCGGACGAACGCTGAGCCGTAGGCGTGCCCGCGCCCTGTCCGGAGCGCGTCCCCGGCGCCATGCGTCCGGCTCCAGGCGTCAGGCGTCAGGCCACGAAGAGCCCCGCGCCCTCGCCCTCGGACCCGCCGCCGTCACGGACGCTCTGCGCGGCCGTCGCCAGGCGCTCGACGGCGTCGCGCGCGACGGGCCCGCCGACGGTGAAGGGCAGCCGGATGTACCCCTCGAAAGCGCCGTCGACACCGAACCTCGGACCGGAGGGGACGCGGACACCGAGGCGCTCGCCCGCGACGGCGAGACGTGAGCCGGAGACGTCGCCGGTGCGCACCCACATCGTCATGCCGCCGGACGGGACCGCGAACTGCCAGTCCGGCAACCGCTCGCGCAGGGCGGACACGAGGTCGTCCCGGTGGGCGCGGGCCCGTTCGCGCCGGGCGGCGACCGCGTCGTCCCAGGCGCCGGTGCGCAGCAGCCAGGCCACGGCGAGCTGGTCGACGACGGGCGAGCCGAGGTCGAGGTATGCGCGGGCGCTGACGAGCCGGCGCACGACCTCGGGCGCGGCGCGGACCCAGCCGATGCGCAGTCCGGCCCAGATGGCCTTGCTCGCGGAACCGACGGTGATGACGCTGCCGCCGCGGTCGAAGGCGGCCATCGGGCGCGGCACGGACGCGGGCGCGTCGAGGGCGAGTTCCGCCATGGTCTCGTCGGCGACGAGGACGGTCCCGGCGGCGCGCGCGGCCTCGACGAGGGCGCGGCGCTGGTCGTCGGGCACGAGGGTGCCGGTGGGGTTCTGGAAGTCGGGCATGACGTAGGCCATGCGGGGCGCGGCGTCGCGCAGGACGCGCTTCCACGCGTCGAGGTCCCAGCCGCCGAGACGCTCGCGCATGGCGACGGGGACGAGCCTGGCGCCGCTCTCCCGCAGCAGCTCCAGGACATTGGCGTAGCTCGGGGACTCGACGGCCACGCGCTCTCCGGGGGCGCCGAGACGGCGCACGGCGGCCGCGATGGCCCCCATGGCCCCGGTGGTCACCATGATCTGCTCGGGGAGGGTGGGGATGCCGCGCGCGGTGTAGCGCGCGGCGATGGCCTCGCGGAGCACGGGCAGCCCGGCGGGGAAGTCGCCGTGGGTGGCCGAGTAGGACGGCAGATCGGCCAGCGCGCCTTCGACCGCGCGCGTCAGCCATGGCTCGGGGGCGGGCAGCGCCGCGCACCCGAGGTCGATGACGGTGCCGGCGGCCTCCGGGGGCAGCGGTTCCAGACCGCGGGTCGGCAGGGCGTGGCCCTCCGGGACGGCGGTCCAGGTGCCGGCGCCGCGCCGCGACCGCGCGAATCCCTCGGCGCGCAGCGCCTCGTACGCGGCGGCGACGGTGGTACGGCTGACGGCGAGGGCGAGGGCAAGCTCGCGTTCCGCGGGCAGCCGTGCCGCGACGGGCACACGGCCCTCCAGGACCAGGACCCGGATGCCGTCGGCGAGCCCCCGGTAGGCGGGGACGCGGCGGCCGGCGGTCCGTTGCGGCGGGCGGGGCTCGAGCAGGCGCGCGAGATGGGTGACGCCTACGGTTGCAGTCCACTGCTGCATGGTCTCCGGTCCACCTTCCGCGTATTGGCCATGGATTTCCCCCACGACCATGCCACATAGTGTCGCTCATCCACGCGTCATCGCCAGAGGGGGATTCCATGGAGGGCCAATCCAGAACGGCGCGTCGGCTGGTGCACCTGTACGCGGGACTGGTCCTCTACGGGGGGGGAGCGCGGCCCTGCAGGTGCGCGCCGCGCTGGGCCTCGACCCGTGGGACGTCCTCCACCAGGGCATCGCACGGCACACCGGTGTCCGCTGCGCCAGCGGCCGGGGCTCGGCACCGTCTCCAACGTCCTCGTCGTCGGCCTGTCGATGGACGCCACGCTGGCCCTGCTCCCCCAGCCGCACGCACTCGCCGCGCGCTTCCCGCTCCTGGTGGCGGGCGTCGTGCTGAACGGCGTGGCGACCGGGCTCTACATCACCGCCCGGTACGGCCCGGGCCCTCGGGACGGCCTGATGACGGGCCTGCACCGCCGCTGCGGCCGCTCCATCCGCCTGGTGCGCACGGCGATCGAGGTCACCGTGCTGGCGGCGGGATTCGCGCTCGGCGGCAGCGTCGGCGTGGGCACGGTCGTCTACGCGGTGTCGATCGGTCCGCTCGCCCAGTTCTTCCTGCGCCGGTTCGAACTGCCGCGGTCCCGGGCGGAGGACGACTCGACGGCCGACTCGACGGTCGTCGCCCGCGGGGGCCGCCCGCTGGCGGATCCCGCGGAGGGGCGCGCCATACTGCCGGAGTGAGCGACACACGCCATCCGTACCTGGACAGCCCGGCCCCGATCGCCTTCGCCCACCGCGGGGGCACCGCGGACGGCCTGGAGAACACGGCCTGGGCGTTCCGGCGGGCCGTGGGCCTCGGCTACCGCTACCTGGAGACCGACGTCCACCTCACCTCGGACGGCGTGCTCGTCGCCTTCCACGACGCGTCCCTGGACCGGGTCACCGACGCGCGCGGGCGGATCGCGGACCTGCCGTGGAGCGAGGTGGGCCGGGCCCGCGTGGCCGGGCGCGAACCGGTGCCGCTCTTCGAGGAACTGCTGGAGGAGTTCCCGGACGCCCGCTGGAACGTGGACGCCAAGACGGACGCCTCGGTCGAGCCCCTCTTGGATGCCGTGCGCCGGGCCGGCGCGTGGGACCGAGTCTGTGTGGGCTCGTTCTCCGAGGCCCGGCTGGTGCGGGCCCGCGCGCTGGGCGGCCCGCGGCTGGCAAGTTCGCTCGGCACCCGCGGAGTGGCGGACCTGCGGCTGCTCTCCCGAGGCGGCCGTGCGGCCGTACGCCTGCTCGTCGCTGCGGCCCGCAGGCGCGGCGCGGTCTGCGTGCAGGTGCCCGAGCGGGCGTACGGCATCAGGATCGTCGACCCCGCCTTCATCGGGGCGGCGCACCGGCTGGGCCTGCAGGTGCACGTGTGGACCATCAACGACGAGGCCCGTATGCGTGCCCTGCTGGACCTCGGCGTGGACGGGATCATGACCGATCGGCTGGACGCCCTGCGCGCGGTGTTCACCGAGCGCGGCGCGTGGTCCTGACCGCCGGCGGCGGGCCGCCGGCACCCGTCACACCTTGGCCTCCTTCGTCTTCGACATGCGGGCGAAGACCACGACGTTGCCCGAGTAGCCGGAGCTCTTGCTGTAGGTGCCGCCGCAGGTGATCACGCGCAGCTCGGGGTCCTTGGTGTCCCCGTAGACGCGCTTGCCGGGGAACTCCGCCTTGGTGAACACCTCGATGCCGTAGATGGTGAAGATCGCCGTGGTGCCGTCGTCGCGGACGACGTCGATGGTCGACCCCTTCTTCAGCGCCCCGAGGCTGTAGAAGACCGCGGGTCCGCTCTCGTTGTCGACGTGCCCCACGATGACCGACGAGCCCCTGGCCCCCGGGCTGACCGAGTCCTTGAACCATGCGGCCTCACCCGCCTTCTCCAGCGGGGGCGCCGCGATCACGCCGCGGCTGTCGAGGCCCACGTTCATGATCGGTGCGTCGATGCTCACGGCGGGGATGCGGATGCGCGTCGGCTGGGCGGGCGGGAGCGGCGGCGGCGCCTTGATCGCGGCCGCGTCGGAGAGCGCCGCGGAGGCCGCGGAGGGCTGGGGCGGGCCGTCCGTCCCGATGAAACCCTGGACGGTGAGCACCACCCCGGTGACGAGGACCGAGCACACGAGCACCCCCACCGCGCCGCGGCCGCGCCGTGTGAGCTTCAGCTGGCCGGGACCCCCGGCCGCCGGGCGTGCGGCGGCGCCGCTGCCCGGACGGCCGGGGCCGCGCGCCGGCTGACGGCGGGTCGGCGCCCCCGGTCCGCCACGCGCCGCGGACTTCCTGGGCTGCCTGGACGTCCCGGGCCTCACGGGTTTCGCCACGGGCGGCTTCGCGGGGACCGCTGCGGGCGGCTTCGCGGGATCGGCCGCGGACCGTTTCGCAGGCGCCGGGGCAGCGGTCTTCGTAAGCGCCGGCGCCGCGGGGCTCGCGTCGGTCGGCGCCGTCCGTGCCGTCGCGCGCTTCGGCGGGGCAGGCGCCTTCGCGGTCGGCTTGCCCTTCCTCTTCTTCTTCGCGTTCGCGGCCGGCTTCCCCGCCGCCGCGCTCGCCGCGTCGGCGGGCCGGGCTCGGGCCGGGGGCTGAGGCGCGCCGGCCGGCCGGGCGGGCGCCCGAGCGGCGTCGGCGGTGTGCCCTGGCACGAACGGCTGGCCGAACCACGGGTCGGGCTGCCCGTACCAGGCGTCGGGTTGTCCGTACCAGGGCACGGGAGTGGTGTGGTCCCCGAAGTTTCGCAGCATCGCAGTCCCTCAGCTCCGACCGGTCAGTCATGAGTGACAGTCCGTCATAAATGATGGTAAACCGAAGTATGCGTCAAACACTGATGGATCATCGCTAACCGGGCAATCCGCGCCCCACCCGATCGAGTGGGACCGCTGCGGCAGCAGGGCCAACTGGCGCTGCGCCGCGTAGGCGCGGCCCCGATCATGGCGTTCCCCGACCCGAACACCCAGACGACATCCCCGCGCGCCGGATCGCGCGGGACGTGCCCGGTGGCCGCAGCGACGCTCGGCCTGTATCAGGCGCACGCCCCACCGCGACGGAGGGGACCCAGGCGGCGCACCGCCCCTTCGACGGCAGCGACAACGCGGCAGCCTCCGGCCGGTCCCCGCCCGCCCTCGGCCGGTGCACGGCAGGAGCCTGACGAAGCATCGGCTGATGGTGTGACAGGTGACGAGGTGTCGCAGAGACGGGACATGGTGGCGATCACCTGATGGACGACGTCCTCACATTTCGCTGACCCGGCACGCGCAGGGCTCCGACCTGCGGCGACACCAGCACGGCCGCGATCCGCATGCCCCGTCCGGCGGAAAGCCGGTTCCGGTTCCCAGGTGCATGGCCGGGCCCGCGCTCGTCAGATGGACGTTGTCAAGGACGCGGTCGCAGTTGGTGTCGCGGCGCTCTCCGGGCTCCGCCCGCCCCGTCCGTCAAGGAGGTCCACCCCATGCGCGGTTCACGCATCCTCGCGGCTGCGACCGTGACGGTCGCAGCCGCTATTCTCCCGGTGTCGCCGGCCATCGCCGGCAACAGCGGCGACAACGGCAGCAAGAACACCGCCGACCCGGTCACCGGCACCGGCACCGCCACGGACACGACCACGGGGGCGGTCGCGGGCGCCGAGTCCCTCACCGGCACGGTCGCGGGCGCGGTCCCGGGCGTCGGCACCATGACGGACACCGTTCCGGGCGCGGTCACGGGTACGGTCCCGGGCGCCGGCACCCCCCTCACCGGATTCGTCCCCGTCACCGGCACCTCGCCCGACACCAGCGACCTCCGCTCCACTCCAGGCGTCGCCATCATCACCAGCGAAGGCGGCGACGGCCGCGCCGGCGCCAACGGCTCCGGCACCAGCAGCGAAGTCGACGTCATCCCCGATGCCGCGGAACCCGGTCAACCCGTCACCCTGCACGCGAACACGGCGGCGTGTCGTGCCGTCGACGCGACCGCGACGGCCGTGTCGTCCCCGGAGCGGCTCTTCCTCAACCCCCTCCCGGTCACCACGCCCACCACGACGGGCCTGTCCGCCACCTTCACGATCCCGCAGACCGCCGAACCGGGGACGTACATCATCGTCGTCACCTGCACCAGCCCCACCCTCGGCTCCGAAGCGGGCTCGGAGGTCCTCCGTGTCGCATCCCCGAACGCCGGGGACGGCGACGACGAGGGCGGCCGGGACCAGGGGGACGGCCATGGCCACGGCAGCGGCGGTTACGGTCCCGGCCACAACGGCGGCGGTCATGACAGCGACGACGGGTACGACGACGGCAGCGGCGGTTACGGTCGCGGCCACAACGGCGGCGGTCATGACAGCGACGACGGGTACGGCGACTACGGCGACGGCCCCGACACCGGTTTCGGCGGCGCCCTCGGCATGAACCTCCCCGAGACCCTGCTCGGCGCCTCGTTCATCGTCGCGGGTACCGCCGCCGGCGCCTACCTGCTGCGCCGCCGCCGCGAGAACGGCTTTCGCGGCTGATCTCCGCGAGGCTCCGCGACGCGGGCCGATCCCCTGCCGTCGATCCCCGCGAGGCGCCCGCGGGGCAGTTCCGTGCCCGGCGGGGCGGACGGAAGTCGTCCGCCGGATGAACACCCGAATCCGGCGACTGGACCCCCTCCCCCGCCCCAGCCGTGGATGGCATCATGACCGATCACATCGGCACAGCCCACGACACGGATCGGCAGGAGCCACGGGTGACCACGGGCGAGGCGCGGGACACGGCGGTGCAGGACGGCACGGCCACCCCGGCTCACGAGCGGCGGCGCGCACAGCGCGGCTGGTACTTCTACGACTGGGCCAACTCGGTCTTCTCCACGAGTGTGATCACGGTCTTCCTGGGGCCGTACCTGACCGACATCGCGGAGGCGGCCGCAGGCCCGGACGGCTATGTCCACCCGCTCGGCATACCGGCACGCGCCGGGGCCTACTTCGCGTACGTGGTCTCCGCCTCCGTACTGCTGTCGGTGCTGGTGATGCCGCTCGCCGGGGCCGTCGCCGACCGGACGGGCCGCAAGAAGGCGCTGCTCGGGGTGTTCGCCTACATCGGCGCCACGGCCACGACGGCGATGTTCTTCGTGACCGGCGACCGCTACCTCCTCGGCGGCGGCCTGCTGATCGTCGCCAATGTGGCGTTCGCGGCGGCCATGGTCCTCTACAACGCCTTCCTGCCGGAGATCGCCGCCCCGCACGAGCGCGATGCGGTCTCCTCGCGGGGATGGGCGTTCGGCTACGCGGCCGGCGCGTTGATGCTCGTCGCCAATCTGGCGCTGTTCCTCGGGCACGACGCGGTCGGCGTCTCCAAGGGCATGGCGGTGCGGATCTGCCTGGCCGCGGCCGGCCTGTGGTGGGCGGCCTTCACCCTCGTCCCGCTGACGCGGCTGCGCGACACCGCGCCGGGCGGGCGGCCCTCCGCCGACGCCAGGGGCGGTTCGCTGCGCCAGGGCTGGCGCCAACTCATCGGCACAGTCCGGGACATGCGCCGCCACAAGCTCACCCTGGCCTTCCTTCTGGCGTACCTCGTCTACAACGACGGCATCCAGACCGTGATCTCGCAGGCCTCGCTCTACGGCTCCGAGGAGCTGGAGCTGGACGAGACAGCCCTGATCGGCGCGATCCTGCTGGTGCAGGTGCTGGCCGTCTTCGGCGCGCTGCTGCTGGGCCGGCTGGCGGCACGGTACGGGGCGCGCCGCACGGTGCTCGGCTCGCTCCTGGCCTGGACGCTGACGATCGGGGCCGGCTTCTTCCTGCCGGCCGGCGAGCCGGTGGCGTTCTTCTGTCTGGCGGCGGCCATCGGGATGGTCCTCGGCGGCAGCCAGGCGCTGTCCCGTTCGCTCTTCTCGCACCTGATCCCGCGCGGCAAGGAGGCCGAGTACTACTCGGTGTACGAGATCAGCGACCGTGGCACCAGTTGGCTGGGGCCGCTGCTGTTCGGGCTGACGTACCAGCTGACCGGGAGCTACCGGTACGCGATCGTGTCCCTGGTGGTTTTCTTCGTCATCGGTTTCGTGCTGCTGGCGAGGGTGCCGATGCGGCGGGCGGTGGCGGCCGCGGGCAATCCGGTCCCCGAGACGATTTAGTGCGAAGGGGTGCGGCGCGGTAGTGTACACCGCTGGCCGTCGAACGGCCCGTTACTGCGCGCTAAGGGTACCAGAACGCAGGGTGACATCTCTCGCTAGATGTGACAAAAGGGGCGTCGATGGGTACAAAAAGGGGCGGCACGACGGACGACGCACCTCCCGAGAACGGGAATCTTCACCGCCGACCGGACGTTGACCGGATGACGACGACAGCGACACCTGTCCTGTGGGCGACACAGCCCGGGAGGCACGATTCATGAGTGAGCGAGCTCTCCGCGGCACGCGACTCGGGGCGACGAGCTACGAGACCGACCGCGGCATCGATCTGGCACCGCGCCAGACCGTTGAGTACGCATGCCGGAACGGACATCGATTCGAGATGCCGTTCTCGGTGGAGGCCGAGATTCCGCCGGAGTGGGAGTGCCGCGCCTGCGGCCAGATCGCGCTCCTGGTCGATGGGGAAGGCCCGGAAGAGAAGACGAGCAAGCCCGCGCGCACGCACTGGGACATGCTCATGGAGCGGCGCACGGTCGAGGAGCTGGAGGAAGTGCTGGCCGAGCGTCTCGCGGTCCTGCGCTCCGGCGCCATGAACATCGCGGTGCATCCGCGCGACAACCGCAAGAGCGCCTGACAGAAGAAGAGGGGGCCCGTGAGGGGCGGGCCCGCAGACGTGCGCCCCGGGCGAGCGTGGCCTCAGTGCCGCGGCCCGGGGTTTTCGTCGTCCCGCCACGGGCCGTGGTCGACGACCTCGCCCTGGATGACCTTGCCGTCGGGCCGGTGGATGCGCATCTGCTCCTCGGCGGCGCGCGCCTGGGCGAAGAGGTCGCCCAGTGAGCCCGGGCCGGCGCCCCGCCCGCGGGCCGCGGAGGCCCGTCGGTCCAGAGCGCGGGCACCGGCCTTCGTCAGCAGGGAACGAGTGGGCGGGAAGAGCAGGAGCAGCCCCGCCACGTCCGAGATGAGCCCGGGCACCATCAGCAGCAGGCCGCCGATCATGACGGGTGCCGTGCCGCCGCCGCTGCCCGCATCGGAGGCGTTCCGCTCCGCACCGGCCCGCTCCCGCTCCGGTCCCGCGGGGCGCATCGCCTCGTTCAGCGCCCGCCATGCGCTGCGTCCGGCGTGCCGTACGGCCAGGGCCCCGCACACGAAGCCCGCCACGAGAAGCAGCAGCACGGTGAGCCCGCCGGCCGCCCCTGCCACGAGGGTGAGCAGCCAGATCTCCAGCAGCGCGTAGGCGGCCGCACCCAGAGGTATCCACCGGGCGGCGCGGGAACGCCGCTGCGGGCGCGCGTCACCGCCGGGGTGCCGGGGGCCGCCCGGCGGCGGGGAACTGATCGTCATAGGCACCATTGTGCCTGCTCCCCGCCGGAGCCCGAAGGGCCCGTCAGCCGCGGCGCCGCCCGGACGCCAGCCGCTTCACACGGGAGCCCACGCCCCAGGCGGTGACCCGCCACAGCGCCTCGGCCACGATCTCCCGGCTCATCTTGCTGTCGCCGCGCTCCCGCTCCACGAAGGTGATGGGGACCTCGACGACATGGAAGCCGGACCTGACCGCGCGCCAGGCCAGGTCCACCTGGAAGCAGTAGCCCTGGGAGGCCACCTCCTCCATGCCCAGACCCAGCAGCGTCTCCTTGCGGAACGCCCGGTAGCCGCCGGTGACGTCGCGCAGCGGCACGTCGAGCAGCAGTCGCGAGTAGGTGCTGCCGCCGCGGGAGAGGAACTCGCGGGTCTTGGGCCAGTTGACGACCCGGCCGCCGGGGATCCAGCGGGAGCCCAGGACCACGTCCGCGCCCTTGAGGGCGGTCAGCAGGCGCGGCAGCTCCTCGGGCTGGTGCGAGCCGTCGGCGTCCATCTCCACCAGCACGCCGTAGTCCCGCTCGATGCCCCACCGGAAGCCCGCGAGATAGGCGGCGCCCAGCCCCTCCTTGCCCTTGCGGTGCAGCACATGGACGTGGTCGTCGGAGACCGCCAGTTCGTCCGCGAGCTTGCCGGTGCCGTCGGGACTGTTGTCGTCGGCGACGAGGACGTGCGCGTCGGGCACAGCCGCGCGGACCCGTGCCACGATCGGCTTGACGTTGTCGGCCTCGTTGTACGTCGGGATGATCACGAGAACCGAGCCGAGCGGCCCGAAAGCCCTCCCCTGGCCCGCGCCGCGGGTGACCCCACCGCCATCGCTCACTGCTGTTCCTCCGTCTCGGTACGTCCTCGCCTGCCCAGCATGATCGCTGCGGCCCAGGACAGAAGGCCCACCATAGCGAGGGTCCATTCGGGAGCCGAGCCGACGCGGTCGGCGACGGTCAGATCGTCGCGGAGCGGCAGCCGGGCGCTGAGCACGGCCTGTGTGAACTCAGCGGTCTGCTGCTCGATCCGCCCGTCGGGGGCGACGACGGCGGTGATGCCGCTCGTCGCGGCCGTCACCACGGCGCGGCCGTGCTCCACGGCGCGCAGCCGGGACATCGCCAACTGCTGCTCGGGCTGGCCGGTGCGGCCGTAGGTGGCGTTGTTGGTCTGGATGACGAGGGCTCGGGCGCCCGCGGCGACGGTGTCGCGGACGATCCCGTCGTACGCCACCTCGAAGCAGATGACGTCACCGAGCTTCGCGGGGCCGATCTGCAGGACGCCGCTGCCCTTGCCCGGGTAGAAGTCGCGCGGGACCTGGTCGAGCCGCTTGATGACCTTGGTGAGCTGCCGGCGGAACGGCACGTACTCACCGAAGGGCACAGGGTGCTGCTTGGTGTAGTGGTCGCCGGGGCCGTTGTCCGGGTCCCAGACGATGCCCTCGTTCTGCACGTGGTCCGCGTCGGGGCCGTCGACCAGGGCGCCCACGAGGACGGGTACGCCGACGGCCCGGACCGCCTTGGTGATCAGGGCGTAGGCCTGGGGCTCGGAGAACGGGTCCATGTCGGAGGAGTTCTCCGGCCAGATCACCAGGTCCGGCTGGGGAGCGCGGCCGGCCTTGATGTCCTCTGCGAGCTTCAGGGTCGCGTCGACGTGGTTGGTGAGGATCTTCAGGGGGCGGCCGAGGAAGTGCATGCCCGGCTGCTGGACGTTGCCCTGCACGACCGCCACCCGGACGGTGTCGTCGGCCGCGGTGGGCGCCGGTACCGCGAAACCGGCGGCGAGGGTGGCCCCGGCCAGCACCACCGCCGTCCCGGCCGGCACGAAGCGCCGCGGACCGAAGACGACCGGGCCCCTGCGCAGCCGCCACACGGCGACCGCGCACGCCGCCAGCAGCAAGCCGCACAGCGCGACGGCGAAGGTCACCAGCGGCGCGCCGCCGAGCGCGGCGAGCGGCGTGAAGGGAGTGGCGGTGTTGGCGAAGGCCAGGCGCCCCCAGGGGAAGCCGCCGAACGGCAGCCGGTCCCTGGCGAGTTCCTCCGCCACCCACAGGCAGGCGCCCCACAGCGGCCAGGCGCGCAGCCGCGAGGTGACCGCCAGACCCGCACCCAGCACGGCGACGAAGGCGGCCTCGATCACGGACAGGCCCACGACCGCGTCCCAGCCGATCACCCGCAGCCACACCAGGAGCCAGACGAAGAAGGGCAGCCCGAAGGCGAAGCCGAGCCATGCGCCCTGCCGGGCGCTACGGCCTCGGATGAGCAGCGCCAGACCCGCCACCGCCGCGACCGACAGCGGCCACACCCCGTACGGGGGGAACGCGAGCGCCAAGGCCAGGCCGCACAGCGCGGCGAGCGCCGACCGCCTGGCGTTCGCCCGCACGGTGCGCACCGCGCGGACCGTGCGGCCGGGCGGCGGGTCGGTCGGCGGCGGCGGCGGTTCTATGGACGTCGCGGGCGGCGCGGCGGAGGCCGGTGCAGCGTCGGAGCGCGGTCGCAAGGTTCGCGGCCTTCCTGCAGGTGGTCACTGTGTGAGAGTGACCGTACCGTGGTCGGCCCTACCCCGTGGACCCCGGGCGGGCAAAGCCTCCACGGCGGGCCCGGCAGCGGTCCGGAGCAGCGGCTTCGCGGGGCGTGCGCGGGGGCTTCACGAACGTGCGCGGCAGGAGGTGCGGAGGGTTCACGCACATGCGGCGCCCGCCCCGGCGCAGGCTGAGGACGGGCCGGCGGACCCGGGCATCGCCCCTGCGCGCGGGGCGGCGGGCGCTCGGCCGGCTCGGCGGCACGGCGCCTCCGGTGCGGTGCGGGAAACGCCTCCGGTGTGGGAAGCCTCCGGTGTCCGGGCGCGGGCGGCCTGCCGGTGATCCCGCCGTCCGAACTGCTCGGGGCCCGGAACGCCCTTCGGGCCGACCTGGGACCCGCTGGCTGCGGGTCGGCGACAAGGCCGTTGTCTACTGGGCGTCCGGGCCCCTCCCGGGTCACACCTGCCGACCGGGCGGCGCCTCCCGCCGGGGCGGACCGCGTTCCGTGCCGCGAGCGCTGGACCTGGCACAGTGGCCCGCGCCGTACGGCACGACGCCCCGTGGCCCAGCTGCGACCGTCGGCGCAGGGAGATCCGGTCGGACGTCCGGTGGTGGACCCGGCCGAACCTACTCGCCCCCGACGGTCGCCTGTCAAAAGCCGCTTGACCTGCGCGGATCGAATGAATCAGCAGGTCAAGCGAGGCCGGAAACAGTTCGACGCCATCCCGACGGAGAACCCTTCGGAGGCATCGGCCGCCGACCCGTCACTCGTTAGGCCGTGCGAAGACGGTGCGGCCGCCCACCACCGTGCGCAACGCCGTGGGCAGCGGCAGCCCCGGAGTGAGGTCGGGCAGCCCGGGAGTGCCCGAGCGGGGGTCGGTCGACCAGTTGGCGACCCGCTCGTCGGGGGCCTGGACCACGAGGTCGCCGGCCCGCCACACCACGTAGTCGGCGGGTGCGCCGGGCACGAGGACGCCCGCCTCGTCGCGGCCGACCGCGCGCCAGCCGCCGCGGGTGTGGGCGTTGAAGGCGCCTCGGACGGAGATGCGGTGCTCGAGGGTCCGGTGGAAGGCGGCGGCGCGCACGGTGCCCCAGGGGTCGAGCGGGGTGACCGGAGCGTCGGATCCGAGAGCGAGCGGCACACCGGCCCGGGTCATGGCGGCGAAGGGGTTCATGGTGCGTGCCCGCTCGGCGCCGAGCCGCCGCGCGTACATGCCGTCCTCGCCGCCCCAGGCCGCGTCGAAGGCGGGCTGCACGGAGGCGACCAGGCCCAGGTCCGCGAAGGCGGCGATGGTGTCCTCGGTCATCATCTCGGCGTGCTCCACACGGTGCCGCAGCGCTCGCACCCGCTCCAGGCCCACCCGGCGGGCGGCCTCGCGCACCCCTTCGGCGACGGCGGCCACGGCGGCGTCGCCGATCGCGTGGAAGCCCGCCTGCACCCCAGCCTCGGTGCACAGCGCCACGTGGTCGGCGATCGCGGCCTCGTCCAGGTAGGCGGTGCCCGCGACGGCCGGAGCGTCGGCGTACGGGGCGTGCAGGCAGGCCGTGCGGGAGCCGATGGAGCCGTCCACGAACAGGTCGCCGCCCGCGCCGACGGCACCCAGGTCACGGATCCGCTCGAGGTCCTTCGCGCCGGTCACCGCCTCGGCCCAGTAGCCGTACACCCGCGGCCCGGGCTCGGCCGCGGCGAGCCGCAGCAGCGCCGTGAGGTCGTCCTCGGAGGAGATGTCCGGACCCGCGCACTCGTGGACGGCGCCGATGCCGAGCGAGGCGGCGTGGTCGAGGGCGGCGCGCTGGGCCGCGGCCCGCTGCTCGGGCGTGACGGCGGCGTACGCGGCGCGCCGTACCGCGTGGTGGGCGTCGCGGGTGAGCGGCCCCTCGGGGTCGTGGCCGGCCATGCCCTCGACCCCGGGGGCCAGGGCCAGCAGGGCGGTGGTGACGACGGCCGAGTGGACGTCGGCACGCGTCAGATACAGGGGACGGCCGCCGGTCGCCGCGTCCAGTTCCGCGCGGGTCGGAGGGCGGCGTCCCGGCCAGCGGCTCTCGTCCCAGCCGTGGCCGAGCAGCACCCGGTGGCCGGGGTTGGCGCGCGCGTACGCGCCGACCCGGTCGAGGGCGTCGGCCAGGTCCCGGGCGGCGGCCAGGTCGAGGCCGGTCAGGGCCAGGCCGGTGGCGGTGGTGTGCACGTGGGCGTCGGTGAAGGCGGGGGTGACCAGCGCCCCGCCGAGGTCGATCACCTCGTCGACGCCCGCCGCATAGGACTCCGCGGCTCCTTCGGAGCCGACCCAGGCGACCGTGCCGCCGTCGACGACCATGGCCGTCGCGAAGGGGTCGGCAGGGCTGTAGACGTCGCCGCCGCGCAGCAGCACGGTGGTGGTCGGCTCGTTCGTGGTGTGCGGCACTGGGTTTCGCCTCGCGATGATGTTGGGCCCGCCCGGGCCCCGGCAGGGGCGGGAGACGGGATGGTGCGGTGGGTCGGGGGCCGCCCGGGCCCCTCGGATCAGACGCGCGGTGGGCGCGCCTCATACGGCGTGGAGAGGACGACCGTGGTGCGGGTGGAGACCCCGGCCAGGGTGCGGATCCTCGCGAGCAGGTGCTCCAGCTCGATCGGGGTCGCCACCCGGACCTTGAGGATGTAGTTCTCCTCGCCCGCGACGCTGTGGCATGCCTCGATCTCGGGCACCTCGGCCAGCCGGTCGGCGATGTCGTCGGGAGCGCTCGGATCGAAGGGCTTCACCGAGACGAACGCCGTCAGCGACAGCCCCACCGCCTCCGGGTCCACGACCGCCGCGTACCCGCGGATCACCCCGCGCTGCTCCAGGCGCCGGACGCGCTGATGCACGGCGGAGGTGGACAGGCCGGTGGCCTTGCCCAGGTCGGTGTAGCTCATGCGCCCGTCGGCCACGAGAAGTTCCACGATCTGCCGGTCCAGCTCCTCCACAGCGCAAGAACCTACAGGGTCCCCGGTCGGCGGCGGTATCCGGCCGCCCTGTCCGCCCGGGCCGCGCTGCCGGGTGGCGGGCGGAGGCCCTGGGCCTTGGGCAGCCCCAGGCCCCCCGTGGCCGGCGCCGCGGCCTGGGAGAACGCGCCGCCCCGCCGCTCGCCCTCCGGATGACCTCGGCCCCGGCAGGGGCGGCGCACACGGCCTCCGCTCACGCCCCGGGCCCCGGTTCCGCTCACGGCTTCACGCGCAGACGCGCACACGATCACGGGACCCGCGGCCTTGTGTGAGGGCGGCCGACCATTGCGCAGTCCTCCGCGGCACCGCTGCTCGGCGACACGGGCGCGAGCGGCCGGTCCGGAATCGATCTCCCGGTCGCAGCGCTCGGTGGTCGGCCCCGGCAGGGGCGGCGCACACGGCCTCCGCTCACGCCCCGGGCCCCGGTTCCGCTCACGGCTTCACGCGCAGACGCGCACACAGAGAAGGCACGTGTCATCGCGCGGGTTCGCGGGACCCAGCGCCTGTGTGAGGGCGGCCGCGACCGTGGTGCAGTCCTCCGTGGCGACCCGCTCGGCGACGCGGGCGAGATCGGCCAGTCCGGCGTCGATCTCCTGGTCACGGCGCTCGATGAGGCCGTCGGTGAAGAGGAAGAGCCGGTCCCCGGCGTGCAGACGGGTCTCGCACATGCCGTACGTGCTGTCCCGGCCGGCGCCCAGGATGCGGCCTTTGGGGCGCTCGAGGTACTCGGCGCGGCCACCACGCAGGTGGAGCACGGGGAGGTGCCCTGCCTGGGCCCAGGTGAGCACGCCCTCACCGGGCCGGTACTGGGCGAGGACCATCGTGGCGGTGGCGGAGCCGGAGTTCATGAGCACCTGGTTGAGGCGCTCCAGCAGCCGGTGCGGGGGCGTGCCGCTCAGGGCCATGGCCTCGGCGCCGTGGCGGAGTCCGGCCATCGTGGCGACGGCCTCCACACCGTGGCCGGCGACGTCGCCGACCGCCAGCAGCACGGAGTCGTCGGGGAGGGCGAGGGCGGTGAACCAGTCACCGCCGATCTGGATCGAGCTCTCGGCCGGCAGGTACGAGACGTCGCAGCTGACGCCGCCCAGTTCGAGGGGCTCCTCGGGGACGGGCAGCAGGGCGCGCTGCAGCCGCTGCGCGAGGATGTGCTCGGCGTTGAGGCTCCGCTGCTGCGTGCTGAACGCACGGTGGGCCTCGTCGAGCGCGATCTCACCGTGGCGCAGGGCGGTCAGGTCCTGGAAGAAGCCGTGCACCACCACGGGCGTGCCCTCGGCGTCGGTGTCGGCCTCGGCGACCATCCGCAGGTGGCGGGTCCCGTGGGGGGTACGGATGCGGAACGGCGCGTCGACCGGTTCGCCCCGTTCGAGCAGCGCGCGCACCGCGGCGCCGACGGCGGGCACGTCCTCGGGGAAGAGGTGCTGGGGCAGCTCGTCGAGCGGCATGGGCCCGAGCTCGGGGTCGCGGTCGAACACCGTGTACACCTGCGGTGACCAGCTCAGGGTGTCGGTGACCAGATCCCAGTCGGTCCAGCCGAGGTTGCCCAGGTGCTGGAGCCGGCGCAACCGCTGGACCTCGCGGTCGGCCGTGTCGAGCCGCAGCCAGGAGACGACCAGGGCGTCGCCCAGGCGTACAGCGGCCACGGAGTAGGTGGAGCTGCGCGGTACGCCCGCGGCCACCTCGTGGTACTCGAAGGGCTCTGTCTCATAGGGTTCACCGGTCGCCAGGGTTCGCAGGTACCCCTGCCACAGCGGGGTGCCGGCCACCGTCGGATAGCACTCCAGGAGGCGCCGGCCGACCAGTTCGCGCCCCGTACGGCCGGCCACGTCCACCGACGCGGGGGCGGCCGCCTCGATGCGGAAGTCCGTCACCTCGCCCTCCACACCGCGTACGGGGACGAGGAGGACCGTCGCCTCGTACAGGGTGTCCAGGACGGCCTGCACGGTCGACGGCCAGGTGGCGGCGGGGGCGGGCGACAGGCAGCCGGCGCAGGCCCGTGCGGCGGCGGTCAGCAGCGCGCGGTCGGCGGTGTCGAAGTCGTCGGAGCGTTCACGGAAGAAGCCCACCACGCCCACGACGTCCTCGCCGCGGTGCAGCGGCAGCCACGCCCGGGAGGCCCACGTGCCGGGACGGTCGCCGAGGAGGACGCGGTCGGCGCCGTCCTTGTCGAGGCCGGAGAGCCACACCGGGCGGCCGAGGCGGACCGCCTCCACCGGTGCCAGCGCCGCCAGCGGCGGCAGGTGGCCCCAGGCGCAGGCGATGCCGGCGTCGATGCCGCAGTGGGCGACCAGGTCGAGCCCGCCCGCCGGTGCGCTGGTGTAGAGCAGGACGGCGTCGACGTCCGCGGTCTCCCCGAGTTGTCCCACGAGCAGCCACGTCAGTTCCTCCGCGACGCCCCCGGAGGTACGGGCGCCGCCGGGCCCCGGCGGGCACGGCGGCGAGGGGCGGTGCAGGGAGGTGTAGCGCGAGGAGGTGAAGGCGGAGCGCGGGTCGCCGGACGGCGTCGGCGGGGGTGTGCCGGCCTCGGGAAGCGGGTCGGGTCGCTGCCGCGCCGGGGTGCGTGCGACGCGGGACGACTGGATGCCGCCGAGGATCGCCCAGGCCTCCTCCAGAACGGTGCGGCCGGCCCGGTTCGCGCGCCGCTGCAGTTCCTCCTGTGCGGCGCCGGGCCCCAGCCCCAGGCGGCCCATGAGAACGCCCCGGGCCCGTTCGGCCGCGGCTCGTGCGGGCGCCGCGAGCCGCTCCTCGTCGAGTTCGGCGCGCAGCCGGGCAACCGTACGAGCCAGCTGGTCGGCCGCGGAGCGCTCGGACGGCCGGCCACCGGACGCCGAGGCGACTTCGTCGTGGCCCACTCTGTGAGCATCGCACAATCACGCCAGGGGCGAAGTCCCGCGCCGGGCGCCCCCGCCCCGGGCGTTCGAGCGCTGCGGCCGCCGAGGGCCTCGGGGGGCGACCGCCCTGGCCCGCGCCGCCGGACGGGGAAGATTAGGGGCATCCGCTGCGGGAAGCCGATCCGACGACGATCCTCGCGTCGTTCGAAAGGAGCGCATCCATGGGCACGATCAGCGAATCCGTCGACGTCGGCGTCCCGCTGCACACCGCGTACAACCAGTGGACCCAGTTCGAGGAGTTCCCGCACTTCATGGAGGGCGTGGAGCAGGTGACCCAGATCGACGACCGGCACAACCACTGGGTGACGAACATCGCCGGCGCCCGCCGGGAGTTCGACACGGAGATCGTCGACCAGCTGGCGGACGAACGCGTCGCCTGGCGCACGGTCAGCGGGGACATCCGGCAACGGGGCGTCGTGACCTTCCAGGAGATCGACCCGTCGCACACCCGGGTCAATCTCGCCATGCAGGTGGAGACCTCGGGGCTCGCCGAGAAGGCCGCCGACGCGCTCGGCGTCCTCGACCGGCGGGCGCGGGGCGACCTGCGGCGGTTCAAGCACTACATCGAGGAACGGGGCAGCGAGTCGGGGGCCTGGCGGGGTCGGGTCGCCCCCGGTGGATGACCGCGGCGAACGGCCCGCGGCCGACGACGCCGACGGGCTCCCCCGCCGCTCCGGGGTGGGGTGCACGGGCAACGTGCGCGACCGGGCTCCGGCAGGCGGTCCGGCCTTCGAGGTCGAGGAGGAGCCTGCTGGCCGGTCCCGGCAGCGGACGGCTGGTCGACCGGAGTCCGCCGCCCGGGGCCCGGCGTGTCTGCGCGGGCCCCGGGCGTCACGCTGCGGCACGATGTGGGGCCGCGCAGAGCGATGGGCCACCCACGGGTGTCGCCACCGGCCGCCGACATGGCCGGCGCTGTCGGTCGACTCGCCGTACCACCGCGACCGGGACTCCGGTCAGGCCAACCGGCGCGTACTGGACCAGGCGCGTCTCCCAGGTTCCGGGATCCCACCGTTGTTCGCCTCGGCTGCCGAACCCGACAGCGAGGTCGACCCGCTGGCGCGGGGGCGGACCCCGCGCCATCACCTGCCGGCCGGCAGGCCCCCACCCCACCCCGGCTGCCGAACGTCGAGGGCCGGGCGGCGGACGGGCTGGGTGGTGCCGCCGAGGGGACGGCGCTGCAGACGGCCCCCACACGGGCGCTGGTGCGCACCGCGCCTCGAAGACCTCTCTCGGGGCGTCCCGGCACCGCGCATGATGCCGCGGCTCACCGCCGTCGCGCTCTGATCGGCCGCCCGTGGATGCCCCCGGGCCGCCACGACATCCCGTTGCCCGTCCGCACAACCTGCGTGCCGCCACCGCGCTCCGCGGGGAACCGAGGGAACTACGCGAACGCGTCGCGCCCGCGCTGGAGCACACCGGCGACCTGCCCTTCGTCCGCGCCGCCTGGCCGCACCCGCGCTGCCGGGCGGCGGCCCCGACCGGCAGCGCGGGCGGGAAGCGCACCGGGGTGGACACGCCGATCGGGCAGACGGCGCCCGACGGCCGCATGCCCCCGGCGACACCGGGCAGGGGCAACTGCGGGCGACCTGCTCCGTGACATCACCGCACCGACCGACGGAGGACCCGATGGACGCGGTCCGCTACCCCTCGACCGTTCCCCGGACCACTGAGCCGGTGCTGCCCGCGGCGCGCGGCCCCCTCTCCCGCGCCGTGCTCGGCGCCCTCACCGCCGGCCCGCCGGGAACATCGCCGGCACCGGCCGCCGGGGCGCTGGAGGATGCCGATCCCTACGGCGAGGACCTGCAGCTGGCCCTGCACGTCTGCTACGAGCTGCACTACCGGGGCTTCGCCGGGGTGGATCCCGGCTGGGAGTGGGATCCCGGGCTGCTGGGGCTGCGCGGCGCCATGGAGCGCGCCTTCGGGGCGGCGATCCGCGCCGACCTGCCGCCGGGTCCCGAAGGAGGCGAGGCCCGCGACGCCCTCGACCGGGAACTGGAGGGGCTGCTGTGCGAGCCCCGCGACGCTCGCGGCGTGTCGTACTTCCTGCGCGACGAGGGCACCTGGGAGCAGTTGCGGGAGTTCTTCGTGCACCGGTCGGTCTACCAGCTCAAGGAGGCCGATCCGCAGGCCTGGGTCATTCCAAGGCTCACCGGTCAGGCGAAAGCCTCGCTGGTGGCCGTCGAGTACGACGAGTTCGGGGGCGGGCGCGGCGAGCGCGTCCATGCGCGGCTCTACGCCGACCTGCTCCGGGGCGCCGGGCTGGACGCCTCGTACGGGCACTACGTGGACGCCGTGCCGGCCGTCACTCTCGCCACCGTGAACGTGATGTCCTGGATGGGCCTGCACCGGGAACTGCGGGGAGCGCTCGTGGGGCACTTCGCCGCCGCAGAGATCGGCACCTCGCCGTCAGCGCGCCGGACGGTGGAGGCGATCGACCGGCTCGGCGGCGCTGCGGCCTGCCGGCACTTCTACGCGGAGCACATCGAGGCCGACGCGGTCCACGAGCAGGTGATGCGCCACGACGTCATCGGCGATCTGCTGGCCCGCGAGCCCGGCCTGACCGCCGACGTCCTGCTGGGGGTCCGCGCCACGGCGCTGCTGGAGGGGCGCCTGGAGGAGCACCTGCTGAACGCGTGGCGGGCCGGGCGCACATCGCTGCGCCTCGAGCCGGGGCAGCACTGTCCGCCCGACGGGCCCCTCCACTCCCCTTGCCCTGATTGATCGGTATCACCTGGTTCGCCAGGATCATCCGGGTAAAGTGCACCCCAGAGGCCTGAGCAAGGAGGTCGAGCGATGCGCCCAGCAGCCCCGGGGACCCGGGCGGGCACGGCACGCCGCATGGCGGCCGGCGCCGCCGTCCGCTGAGGCCCCGCGATGGCAGGAGGGGCGGCCCGGTGGCTCCGGCATCCCTACCGGTCCTGGCGGGCCTCCCGGGCGGGCCACATGTGGCTCCAGGGGGGCGAACTGGAGCTGCTGCAGCGCTCCATGGGGTTCGCGGCACTCGGTCTGGTGACGCTCGTACCGCTGCTCATCGTGGTGGCCGCCGCGGTGCCCTTCCACGGCTATGGCTTCGCGCAGTGGCTCGTCGACGGCATGGGACTGTCGGCCGAGCCGGCGCAGGCCGTGAAGGACGTGTTCGCCACCCCCGGCGCGGTGATCAGCAGCACGAGCGGTCTGAGCCTCCTGGCGCTGGCGTTGTTCGGCCTCTCCTTCGCCGCGTGTGTCGAGGTCGGGTACACCCGGATCTGGCAGGTGCCGCCCACCCCATGGCACCACGTGTGGCGGCGGGCGGTGTGGCTGGCCGCGCTGACGGCGTACCTGTTCGCGGAGGCGCAGAGCGGGGCGGTGCTGGGCGAGGGGTGGCCGGACACGGTGTTCCGCGGCGGCACTGCCGTCGTGCTGGGCTTCGCCTTCTTCTGGTGGGGGCAGTACTTCCTGCTGGCCGGGAAGGTGCCGTGGCCGGCGCTGGTGCCGGGGGCACTCGTGACGATGGCCGGCCTCATCGGACTGCGGGTCTTCTCCTCCTACGTGTTCGCCCCGCTGATCGTGACCAATGCCGTCTCCTACGGCGCCGTCGGCACGGTGCTCATCGTCCAGTGCTGGCTCATCGGGGTGGGTTTCGTGGTGTTCGGGGGCGCGCTGCTGGGACGCCATCTGCAGAATCCGGGCACCTGGTTTCCTTCCACACCTTCAGGGCAGGCGGAGGGCAGCGCAGAGCGACTCCCGGAAGGAGAACCCCATGGGTGCCGAGAAGAAGGCCGAGAACACCGGCCAGAAGATGAAGGGCAAGGTCGAGGAGGCCGCGGGGAAACTGACCGGCGATGAGAGCCTTCGGATGAAGGGCAAGGCCGACCAGGTCAAGGGCGATGCCAAGCAGGTCGTCGAGAAGGGCAAGGACACTCTCGACCAGTGATGGCGGCCCACCCGCACAGCGTTCGTGGGTTCGCCGTTCGGGGGAAGTCCGTCGGCCGGCGGGGCGTAGCACGTCCCGTCGGCCGATGTGCGTGTGCCGGTGCCAGTGCCGACCGAACCGCCTCCGAGCGGCAGGATGTTCGCGATCGGTCGGTCCGCCCTGCGGCGGGAGCCGGTCCGGCGGCGGCCAGGCGCCGGCTCATGGGACGTCGGCGCGCGCAGAACCTCAGCCCCTGAGACGTCAGCTGTCGAAGTCCACCGTCAGCGTGTCGGACACCGGATAGCTCTGGCAGGTCAGCACATAGCCCGCGTCGACCTCGGCCGTCTCGAGGGCGAAGTTGCGGCGCATCTCCGCCTTGCCGTCGGTGACGAGCGCCCGGCAGGTGCCGCAGACCCCGCCCTTGCAGGCGAAGGGAAGATCCGGGCGAGTGCGCTGGGCGCCGTCGAGGACGCTGCGATCGCGCGGCAGCGCGGCCGTGGTGGTGCGGCCGTCGAGGACGACGGTGACCTGGCTGACCGGTCCTTCGGCGGCGACGTCCTCATGGCGCACCGGGGTGACGGGCTCGTCGTCCGCGTAGAACAGCTCCTGGTGCACCCGGTCGCCGGGGACGCCGAGGCCGGCAAGGACCTGCTGGGCGTCGACGACCATGCCGTGGGGGCCGCACAGCCACCAGTGGTCGGCGTTCGGGACGTCGACGAAACCCTCGACGAGGGTGGCGAGCCGTCCTGCGTCGAGGCGGCCGGAGAGCACCTCGGCCTCGCGTGGTTCTCTGGAGAGCACGTGGGCGAGCTGGAACCGGGCGGGGTACAGGTCCTTCAGCTCGGCGAGTTCGTCGGCGAACATGACCGTGTCGGTGCGCCGGTTGCCGTAGAAGAGCGTGACTCGGGAGGCGAGGTCGGCGGCGAGGACGGACTCGGCGATGGAGAGCATCGGGGTGATGCCGGAGCCCGCCGCGATGAGCACATGGTGCCCGGGTTCGGCCAGATCGGGGGTGAAGGCCCCGGTGGGCCCCATGACCTCGACGGTGTCCCCCGGCCGCACCTCGTGCACCAGCCAGGCCGAGAAGAGCCCGCCGGGCACGACGCGCACCCCGATGCGGGGGGCGGTGCCGACCGGAGAGCAGATGGAGTACGAGCGCCGCTCGTCGCGCCCGTCGATCTCGCGGCGCAGCGTGAGGGACTGCCCTGGCGCGAAGGCGAACTCCGCGGCCAGCTCGCGCGGTATGTCGAAGCTGACGGCGGCCGCGTCCTCGCAGAGCGGCTCGACCGCGGCGACCCGCAGGGCGTGGAAGGCCGGGCGGCGGCGGACCCGCGGGGCCGGCGCCTGCGGGACGGGGAGGGTCGGTGCCATCAGATCTCCTTGACGTACTCGAACGGCTCGCGGCAGGCACGGCAGCGCCACAGGGCCTTGCAGGAGGTGGCGGCGAAGCGTGAGGTCTCCTCGGTGTCCGCTGATCCGCAGCGGGGGCAGGCGACGGCGCGCCGGGTGGCGGTGAGAAGGAGCGGCACTGGGCCGGCGGGGCGCCGCGGCGCCGGCCCGGGGGGTGCGATGCCGTGGGCGGCGAGCTTGCGGCGGCCCTCGGCGGTGATCCAGTCGGTCGTCCACGGCGGGTCCAGGACGGTGCGGATCTCGACCCGGGGGAAACCGGCGGCGCGCAGCCGGGCCGCCACGTCGGCACGCATCTCCGCCATGGCGGGGCAGCCCGAGTAGGTGGGGGTGAGGGCTGCCACGACGGTGCCGTCGGGGCGGACGTCGACGTCACGCAGGACGCCGAGGTCAGCCAGGGTCAGCATCGGCAGCTCGGGGTCGGGCACCTCGGCGGCCACGCGGGCCGCCCGGTGCGCGTCGGCGGGCGCGGTCGCGGCGCTCACCAGACCGCTCCCGGGTGTGCGCGGGCGACGCCCTGCAACTCCGCGAGCAGCGGCGCGAGGTGCTCGGTGTGATCGCCCTCGCGGCCGTGGCCGGGCAGCGGCTCGGCCTCGACCGGGGGCAGCCCGGCGGCCTCGGTGACCTGCCGCAGAACGCCGGCCACCTCGTCCCGCACCTCGGCCGGCTCGGCACCGCAGGTCGCTGCGGCGGTGAAGAGCTCCTCCAGGTAGGGGGCGACCTGTCCCAGACCGGCCCGCATCCGGCGGTGCGACTCCTCGGTGCCGTCGCCGAGCCGTACCGTCCACTCGGCGGCGTACTGCCGGTGGTACGTCACCTCGTTGACGCCCTTGGCGGCGATGGCGGCGAGCACCGGGTCCTGGGCGGTGCGGGCGAGCCGCTCGAGGACGGCGAGCCGCCAGCTGGACGTGACGAGCAGCCGGGCGACGGAGAACGCGAAGTCCCCGCAGGGCAGTTCGGCGAGGCGCACGTTGCGGAAGTCGGGGGCGTCCCGGAGGTAGGCGTAGGCGTCCTCGTCACGGCCGGTGCCGTCCACCTGGCCCGCGCGGGAGTAGAGCAGGCGGGCCTGGCCGAGCAGGTCGAGCCCGATGTTGGCGAGGGCGACCTCCTCCTCCAGCTCGGGCGCACGGGTGCACCACTCGGCCAGGCGCTGGGCGCCGATCAGGGCGTCGTCGCCGAGCGCCAGGCAGCGGGCGGCCAGCACCGCGGCGTCCACGCCCGCCGGCAGGGCGGTGTCCACGCCGTGCAGAGGGTCCTGGAAGCCGGTCCCGAAGGCCCAGCGGGCGTCGCTGTCCTCGTGCCCCTCGGCCAGGGACAGGTAGACGTGCTCGTCGCTCATGCCCTGCTCCTAGATGTGGGGGACGTCATCGGGGATGTCGTAGAAGGTGGGGTGCCGGTAGACCTTGTCGGCGCTGGGGGTGAAAAAGGGATCCTTCTCGTCCCGGGTGGACGCGGCGATGTGCTCCGAGCGCACCACCCAGATGCTCACGCCCTCGTTGCGCCGCGTGTACAGGTCGCGGGCGTGGGTGAGCGCCATGCGGTCGTCGGCGGCGTGCAGGGAGCCGACGTGGACGTGGTTCAGGCCGCGCTTGCCGCGGACGAACACCTCGTACAGGGGCCACCCGGCCCGGGTCGTGCTGTCGCCGGTGGTGCTCATGCCACGGCTCCTTCCTGTGCCCGGGCCGCCTGCTTGGCGGCGTGGGCGGTCGCGGCCTCGCGCACCCAGGCGCCTTCCTCGTGGGCCGAGCGGCGACGGGCCATCCGCTCGGCGTTGCAGGGTCCCTCACCGCTGATCACGCGCTGCAGCTCCGACCAGTCGGGGGTGCCGAAGTCGTGCCGGCCGCGCTCCTCGTTCCAGCGCAGCTCCGGGTCGGGCAGGGTCACGCCGAGCCTCTCGGCCTGCGGGACGGTCATGTCGACGAAGCGCTGGCGCAGTTCGTCGTTGCTGTGGCGCTTGATCTTCCAGGCCATCGAGGCGGCCGAGTTGGGCGAGTCGCCGTCCGGCGGGCCGAACATCATCAGGGAGGGCCACCACCAGCGGTCCACCGCGTCCTGCACCATCGCCCGCTGGGCCTCGGTGCCGCGCATCATCGTCATCAGCAACTCGTAGCCCTGCCGCTGGTGGAAGGACTCCTCCTTGCAGATGCGCACCATGGCGCGGGCGTACGGCCCGTAGGAGGAGCGGCACAGGGGCACCTGGTTGCAGATGGCGGCGCCGTCGACGAACCAGCCGATGACACCGACGTCGGCGAAGCTGAGCGTCGGGTAGTTGAAGATCGAGGAGTACTTCTGGCGGCCCTCGATCAGGCGCTGCGTCAGGTCCTCCCGGTCCACGCCCAGGGTCTCGGCGGCTGAGTAGAGGTAGAGCCCGTGGCCCGCCTCGTCCTGGACCTTCGCGAACAGGATGGCCTTGCGGCGCAGCGAGGGGGCGCGGGTGATCCACTCGCCTTCCGGCTGCATGCCGATGATCTCCGAGTGCGCGTGCTGCGCGATCTGCCGCACCAGCGTCCTGCGGTAGCCCTCGGGCATCCAGTCCCGCGGCTCGATGCGCTGGTCCCGCGCGATCGTGGCGTCGAAGTGCTCCTGGAGCGACGCCTGCGCGTCCTCCGGCGGCACGGTGGCGTTCGGTGTGCTCATCGTCACCAGCTTCCCCTACCGACCATTCGTTCGGTTACCAGTCTGGCGGACTCCGCCGCCCCCGGCAAGCCCTGTGGACAACCGCGCACAGGGCCCGCCGGGGGGCGTCCGTCAGACCCGCTCCACCAGCATCGCCACGCCCTGGCCGACCCCCACGCAGAGGGTGGCGAGGCCGCGGCGGCCGCCCTCGCGCTCCAGACGGCCGAGGAGGGTCAGCAGGATGCGGGCGCCGGAGCAGCCCAGCGGGTGGCCGAGCGCGATGGCGCCGCCGTCGGCGTTCACCCGCTCCTCGTCGAGTCCGAGGCGGCGGATGACCGCGACGGCCTGGGCGGCGAAGGCCTCGTTGAGTTCCACCGCGTCCAGGTCGCCGGTCTTCCACCCGGCGCGCCCGAGGGCCTTCTCCGTCGCCGGCACGGGGCCCAGGCCCATGACATGGGGCTCGACGCCGGCGGTGGCCGTGGTGACGATCCGGGCGCGCGGCGTGAGGCCGTACCGCTCGACGGCCTCCCGCCCCGCGACGACGAGGGCGGCGGCGCCGTCGGAGAGCGGGGAGGACGAGCCGGCGGTCACGACCCCGTCCTTGCGGAAGACGGTGCGCAGCGCCCCCAGCTTCTCCAGGCTGGTGGAGGGCCGCGGCCCCTCGTCGCGGCGGACCTCGCCGTCCTTGACGGCGACCGGCACGATCTCGCGGTCGAAGTGCCCGGCCTCCTGGGCCGCGACGGCCCGCTGGTGGCTCCGCAGCGCGAAGGCGTCGGACTCGGCGCGGGTGATCCCGTCCAGGGCGGCGACCTCCTCCGCGGTCTCCCCCATGGTCAGGGTGTCCTTGGCGGTGAAGCGCGGGTTCGTGAAGCGCCAGCCGAGAGAGGTGTCGTACACCTCGCCGGGCTTGGCCCACGGGGTTCCGGGCTTGGCCATCACCCAGGGGGCGCGGGTCATCGACTCCACCCCTCCCGCCACGACCAGGCCGGCCTCGCCGGACCGGATCGCCTGCGCCGCCGAGGCGACGGCGGTGAGACCGGAGGCACAGAGCCGGTTGACGGTATAGCCGGGCACCGTGTGCGGCAGGCCGGCCAGCAGCACGGCGAGCCGGGCGACGTCGCGGTTGTCCTCGCCCGCCTGGTTGGCGGCGCCCAGGATCACCTCGTCCACGGCCTCGGCCGGGATCCCGGCACGGTTCACGGCCTCGCCGACCACGAGTGCGGCCAGGTCGTCGGGGCGCACGGAGGCCAGGGCGCCGCCGTAGCGGCCCTGCGGGGTGCGGGCGCCGTCGATCAGGAAGACCTCGTCCGCGGGGCGCGCGGGAAGCTGCTGGGACATGCGTTCCACCTCTTGACAGGCAGTTCGGCTGCTGGATTACCTTGGGCGTGCCGCACGCTAACCGAATGTTCGGTCGGTTCACAAGGGTGGTGACGCTCGTGAGGGGTGCCATGGACCAGGCGCAGGGCCCGGCCCAGCACATGTTCGCCGCGGACACGGCGTCGCAGAGCCTCGGCATCGAACTCCTCGAAGCAGGCGAGGGGGCGGCCGCGCTCCGCATGACCGTCACGCCCGCGATGGTCAACGGGCACGGGATCGCCCACGGGGGCTACCTCTTCCTGTTCGCCGACACCGCCTTCGCCTGCGCCTGCAACAGCCACGGCCCCGTGACCGTGGCCGCCGGGGCCGACATCACCTTCGTCGCCCCCGTCCGGGAGGGCGACGAACTCGTCGCCCTGGCGAAGGAGCGCACCCGCTTCGGCCGCAGCGGCATCTACGACGTGACCATCCTGCGGGGCGAGCAGGTGGTCGCCGAGTTCCGCGGGCGCAGCCGCAGCATCGGGAGCACGAAGGAGAACGGATGAGCAGCGAGCCGACGGAGCGGGCGACCGCGGGGACGCGCCTGGGAGAGCCGCTCCCCCACGGGCTGCTCGACTCCGCCGAGAAGCTGGACGTCGGGGAACTGCGGGAGCTCCAACTCTCCCGGCTGCGGGCGACGTTGCGCCATGCCTACGACAATGTCGAGACGTACCGGAAGAAGTTCGACGAGGCCGGCCTGCGCCCCGAGGACTGCGCCCGCCTGGACGACCTGGCGCGCTTCCCGTTCACCACCAAGGCCGACCTGCGCGACACCTACCCCTTCGGCATGTTCGCCGTCCCCATGGAGCAGGTGCGCCGCGTCCACGCGTCCAGCGGCACGACGGGCCTGCCCACCGTGGTGGGCTACACCGAGGGCGATCTGTCGATGTGGGCCGACGTGATGGCGCGCTCCATACGCGCCGCCGGCGGGCGCCCCGGCCACAAGGTGCACATCTCCTACGGCTACGGCCTGTTCACCGGCGGCCTGGGCGCCCACTACGGCGCCGAGCGCGCCGGGTGCACGGTGATCCCCGCCTCCGGCGGCATGACGGCACGCCAGGTGCAGATCATCCAGGACTTCAAGCCCGAGATCATCATGGTCACCCCGTCGTACATGCTCACCCTGCTCGACGAGTTCGAGCGCCAGGGCATCGACCCCCGCGGCACCTCGCTGCGGGTCGGCATCTTCGGCGCGGAGCCGTGGACGGAGCAGATGCGCCGCGAGATCGAGGAGCGCATGGACATCCACGCGGTCGACGTCTACGGCCTGTCGGAGGTGATCGGCCCGGGCGTCGCCCAGGAGTGCGTGGAGACCAAGGACGGCCTGCACGTGTGGGAGGACCACTTCTATCCCGAGATCGTCGACCCGGTCACGGGTGAGCCGCTGCCCGAGGGTGAGGAGGGCGAGCTGGTCCTCACCTCCCTCGCCAAGGAGGCGCTGCCGGTCGTCCGCTACCGCACCCGCGACCTGACCCGCCTGCTGCCCGGCACCGCGCGTCCCGCCTTCCGCCGCATACAGAAGATCACCGGTCGCTCCGACGACATGCTCATCGTGCGCGGCGTGAACGTCTTCCCCAGCCAGATCGAGGAGATCGTGCTGCGCACACCCGGAGTGGCCCCGCACTTCCAGATCCGGCTCACCACGCGCGGCCGCATGGACCACATGGAGGTCGTGGTCGAAGCGCGCCCCGACGCCGCCGCGATCGTGCGCGAGGAGGCGGCCCGCTCCATCGCGGCTGAGGTCAAGGACGGCGTGGGCGTCAGCGTCGAGGTGACGGTCGTCGATCCCGACACCGTCGAGCGCTCCGTCGGCAAGATCCGCCGCGTCAGGGACCTGCGGGCCCGTTAGCCGTTCCCGGCCCGGCGTCGCCGTGCCCGCACGGCGACGGCCGAAGGAGCGCCGGCCGTCCGGCGCCGGCGCGTGGCACGGGGTGCTCCCGAACCACGCGCCCGTGCTGTCGGATCGGTCGGCCGGACGCCCGCCCGTGCCGCGTGACCGGACTCACGCGGCGGGCACGGTCCAACTCTGGTTGCTCGAACCGGCGCAGTCCCAGATCTGCAGCCGGGTGCCATTGGCCGAACTCGGCCCCGTCGCGTCCAGGCAGCGCCCGGACGCGGGATTCACGAGGGCTCGAGAGGACGCGTCGTAGGCCCACTTCTGCGCGCCGGTGCCGTTGCAGTCGTACAGCTGCACCTTGGTTCCGTTGGACAGACCGGCCCCGGTGAGGTCCAGGCACTTGCCCAGGGCGCGGATGGAACCATTCGCCGTCATCGTCCACTGCTGGGCAGCAGAGCCGTTGCAGTCGTACAACTGCACGGCGGTTCCGTTGGCGCTGGACGCGGCCGCCACGTCGACGCATTTCCCGCCGATCCCGGTGATCGGCCCGGTCGGCCGGGTGCTTGTGTCCCCGCCGGACGAACCGCCGGCCGAGGAGATGATGTACAGGCTGTCGATGATGCCCAGTCCGGAGCCGTTCACCAGCTTGAAGGTGTGCTGCCCCGAGGTGAGACCGGTCTTCTCAAACACCACCACTTGTGACTGCCGGGGGCCGGAGGCTCTGAGATCAACGGTTCTCTGGAACTTCCCGTCGATGTAGACGTCGACGGTGCCCTCGTCCCCGTACCGCTCCGAGAGGTACCGGACACCGGTCCCGCTGAAGGTGTAGGTCGCGACCGCACCCGGCGTACTGGAGTGGTGGACGTCGTCGTTCAGGTCGCCCACCCCTCGGTTGGTGGCGTGATTCCAGTGGGTGTCGTAGGCGAGGGCGTCGTCGTTCACCACCGGCGAGGCGTTGCTCTGCCAGCTGTTGCCCGCCAGGGTGCTGGTGAAGTCGATGGAATTGTTAACGAACGCGTTCACGCCGGAACGCAGGTTCTTCGCCGTGTTGTCCGTGAAGGACCCCGTGCCGGCAACTCCGGCGTTCACCAGGATCGCCTGCTCGGCCGGACCATCGATCGTGTTGCCCGTCACCGTCGCGTTCACGCGCGCGCGATCGATGAAAAGGCCCGCGTGGAGAGCTCCACGCAGGGTGTTGCCGGTCATGGTGACGTTCGTGTACGCGTTCGCGAACCGTGAGGAAGCGGCTGGTGAGCTGATCCGCACGCCGTGCCGCGCACCGTTCCACCCGCCACCGCCGATCAACACGTTCCCGCTGATCGTTGCCGAGTCCACCGGGCGTCCCGAGTCGGCGTAGACACCGATGTCCATGGCGCTGTCCGACGAGACGCTGTTCACCAGGTTGTTCATGACCTGGACGTCCTTCCCGCCGGCGACCCGGATGCCGTTGGCCCACCAGGGCGCGACAGCGGTGTTGTCGAGGATCTTGGCGCCGACGATCTGGGGGTTGGTGCCGTCGGCGCCGGAATCGGAGTACGTGGCGAAGGAGTCGTCACCCGTACCGCGGGCGAAGCAGTTGCGGACGACAACGTTGTCGCCGCGCTTGTCAGCGGAGTTTCCGTTGTTGATGTTGAACCCGTCGCCATAGGAGTCGCTGGTACGGCTGTTCTCCATCAGGCCGTCGCTGCCGGAGAGCCAGTTGGCGTCGGTGTGCCGGGTCCATACCCGATTCACGTGCCATCCGAGCGCGCCCATGCTCTGGATGCCGTAGTCGGCCCCCCCGCCCGTACCCCGCCATACGGCGTTCCCGTCGATCTGCAGGTCACTCAGGTCGGTGCCCGAGCCCACCAGAACCTGGGACCGCCATCCGGCCGGAGAGGGCAGTGGGACCTTGTGGTAAAGCGTGGTGTACCACATGCCGGCGCCCTCGACCGTCACACCTGTGAAGTCCAGCGTCGCGGACACCAGGCTGCTCGTGAGGTATGTGCCCGCCGGGATCCACACCGGTCGGCCCTGCGCCCGGGCCGCGTTCACCGTGTTCTGGATCGCGGCGGTCGAGTCCTTGGTGGACGTCGGGTCCGCTCCGAAGTCGACGACCGACAGTGCCTCGCCCGGCTGGTTAAGCGCCGGTCCGACGTTCTCCAGATCGACCGAGTCGATGTCGTACACGGCGGCCGTGTTGCCGGAGTCCTTGCGCAACGTGATGCTGCTTCCCGCTGGGATGGGATCACCCGTGACCCAGACCGGGAAGTCGTTGTAGAAGTGGAACGGCATGCCCCCGCCATGGGGGTCGTCGAGGTTGGTGCTTCCGTTGCGGTAGTTCCATGCCTGAGCCGAACTCAGGGTGATCGGCTGACGGTAGACACCGTCCACATACAGGTTTACCGTGGCCTTGAGGCCGCCGCCGTTCAGAGCGTCGGGTATCGAGGCACGCACCACAAGGGTGTTGGCCTGCTCGCCCGACGCATTCCGAATCGACACCGAGTCGCCGGTGTTCGTCAGTTCGACAAGGGCGTAGCCCGAGGCCTCGGTCTCGATCGTGGCGGCGGTGGGCGCCCTTTCTCCCGCCGTGAGGTGGCGCATGCGGGCACCACCGCCCAGCGTTCCGGACTCGGCCTCGACGGTCGTGAAGGGCGTTGCCGCCCCGGCCGGTTGATCTGCCTGCGCGGCGGCATGTGCCTGGCTTCCGGAGCCAGGGGAGACTCCCAGGACACTGGCAAGGAGCAACGCGGCCCCGAGCAGCGGCAGCACGGTTCTTCGGGCGCTGTGCATGTCATCTCTCCGTGTGGTGCGTGTTGAGCTGAGCCTGCCGATCCTACGTCGTCGACCGGTCTCCTCGCGAAGTCGCCCTGCGGTGAGGGACTTCGCAGGGTCGTCACGCCGCGTCGACCGGAAGTCGGCGCCTCCCGCGCACGTCGTCCTCAGCAAATCCGTCGCTCACTTCGGGCCACCCGGCCGCACGTCGTTCAAAAGCGGCGTGGCGACCGCACCACACACCGCAGGTCCTCATCCGCGACGCCAAGTGCAGCACCCAGCCCCCGTGAGCCGTGGTGAGGAGCGGGTGCCGATGCGACCGCCCGGACGCCGGCTGAGGGGGCATGCAGAAGACGTCCGTCGTCGCCTACGGTGAGGCCCCATCAAGGGGGCACGCCGGGTTCTCCGGTCCATGTCGAACGACAACCACGGGAGAACGAGGGTTGTACGGACTTGCCGCCTCGACTCCACAGGTGCGGCTGCACTTCACGCTGCCCTCAAGAGCGCGCGGAAGAAGGCGAGGGCTCGCTCGCCGTCCTCCATCCCGCCGCCCTCGTGGCCGTTCCAGGGCCAGACGTCGATCTCCTTGGGGCCCGCGTACGCGTTGTATGCCGCGAAGACCGTCGAGGGCGGTGTGATCTCGTCCATCAGCGCCGCGGAGAAGCGGGCCGGGATCCTGGCGCGAGCGGCGAAGTTGACGCCGTCGAAGTACGAGAGGGTACGCATGGCCCGCCCGGCGCCGCCGCGGTGGACGGCCAGGTAGCGGCCGATCTCGCGGTACGGGTCCGCGTCCGTGACCACCGCGGCCCGGGGGAAGTCGCACAGGAAGGGGACGTGTGCCACCAGGGCGTGGACCTCGGGGGCGAGGGCGGCGACGGCGAGCGCGGTGCCGCCGCCCTGGCTCGCGCCGAGGACCGCGATCCGTCCGGGGTCCACCGAGGGCAGCGTGCGGACGGCGTCCACGGCGCGGAAGGCGTCCGTGAACAGGCGGCGGTAGTAGTACGTGCGGGGGTCGTCGATGCCGCGGGTCATCATCCCGGGGGCCTGCGGGCCCGTGGTGCCGGAGTCGGGCGTGTCGCCGCGGCTCCAGCCCGAGCCCTGGCCGCGGGTGTCCATGTGGAAGTGGGCGAAACCGGCGGACGCCCAGAACAGGTTGTCCAGCGCGTGTCCCCGGCCGCCGCCGTAGCCGACGTACTGGACGACCGCGGGAAGCGGCCCCTCTGCCTCGTCCGGCAGCCGCAGCCAGGCCCGTACCGGTTCACCGCCGAAACCGGGGAAGGTGACGTCGAAGACGCGCACCGTGCGCAGCCGCGGACCGGCCGCGGGCGTGACGCTGACGGCGGCGGTCCCGGCGGCACGCGACTCGGCGAGCGTCGAACGCCAGAAGTCGTCGAAGTCGGCGGGCGCGGTCTGGGCGCTGCGGTACTCGCGCAGTTCGCCCTCGGGGAGGTCGGTGAACAACAGCGGCTCCGTGGTCAGGGGGCGAGCGGCCGGTAGTCGAACCAGTCGACGTCGGCGACGGTGGTGGAGGGGGCGTGGTGAGCGGTGGCGTACGGGCCGAGCCAGACGCCGAGGAAACCACCCGCGCGGGGCGAGCTGAGGAATCCGCCGTCCACGGCGGCCAGTTCGGTCTCCGCGTCGCCGCCCGCGCCCGCGGGGGCGTAGCGCAGCCCGTAGCGCTGGCCCTCGGCATGGATGCGCAGCACCACGGGCCCGGCGGGCAACGGCGCCTGCGCCACAAGGCGTTGCTCACCGCCGGTACGGACCGCGGCGAGCACGCGGCGCCCGCCGCGGCCGTCGCCGGCGACCGCGAGCACCAGATGGTCCGCCTCGGACTGCCGGACGGCGAGCCCGGCCCACTCCTGCGCCGTCCGGGGCGCCACATCAAGGAGCGCGGCCACGCTGACGTCCTGGTGCTGCTGGCGCCGGCCGAGGAAGCACGGGGTGCCGACCTCGGCGAGCGTGGCGGGACCGAGCGGCAGCCGGAGCCAGCCGGGGCGTGCGGTCAGCGACCAGAAGGGCTCCCCGGTGCGCACCTGGTTCCACCGCGGGTCCAGGCGGGGACCGTCGTAGTCGTCGCGGAACGGCTCCTCGTGCGGCGGCCCGGCGGCGGCCCCGCCGGAAACCGCCTGCGCGGCGGCGGCCACCGCGGGCGGGCGGAAGGGGCCGAGCGTGGTGCCGACACCAGGCGCGAAGAGCGGCCAGCCGTCCTCCCAGCGCACCGGGACGAGGAAGGTCTCCCGCCCGAGGTTGGGGTGGTAGCCGCCGTACGGGCGGCTGCCGAGCAGCACGGCCCACCACTCCCCCGACGCCGTTCGCACCAGGTCGGCGTGGCCGACGCCGACCACGGGGAAGTCGCGGCCCAGGTGGCGGTGGGTGAACACCGGGTTGGCCGGGTTGCCGGTGTACGGGCCGGTGACGTGCTCGGCGCGGGCGACGCTGACGGCGTGACGGTGCTCGGTGCCGCCCCTCCGCCGCCAGCAGGTAGTAGCGGCCGTCCACCTTGTACAGGTGCGGCCCCTCGGCCCACACGGCGCCGTGCAGCGCGCCGCGCCACAGCAGGTGCTCGGGTCCGGTGAGGGCCAGCGCCGCCGTGTCGAACTCCCGCAGCCAGACGTCGGTCTGCCCCTCCCACGCGCCCGGCTCGGCGAGCCGTGTGCCGGTGCACCAGGCGCGGCCGTCGTCGTCGAAGAACAGGGAGGGGTCGATACCGGGTGCGTCGTCCAGCCACACCGGATCGCTCCAGGGCCCGGCGGGGTCGGTGGCGGTGACGACGAAGGTGCCGCCCCGTCCGCTGCCGCCGACGAGGGTGGTCACGACGTAGAACCGGCCCTGGTGGTGCCGGATGGTCGCGGCGAAGACGCCCTCGGAGGACACCACGGAGGCGAGGTCCACCTGCGAGGTGCGGGTGAGGACGTGCCCCACCGGCGTCCAGTGGACCAGGTCGCGGCTGTGGAACACCGGGATGCCCGGGAAGTACTCGAAGGTCGAGGTGACCAGATAGTAGTCCGCCCCGACCCGGCAGACGCTCGGGTCGGGATGGCAGCCCGGCAGGACGGGGTTGGCGACGTTCTCCGACGACACGGCCGCCTCCGCCGTCCCTTCGGGCAGGCTCACCTGGTCTCCTCCGGGGTGCCGGCGACCAGCGCGTGCATCCGCCGGGTGTGGTCCACCTGCCGTGCCGAGCCGGTCAGTTCGGCCCGTACGGTGAAGCGGACGTCGGTGCTCGATGCGGCCAGTCGAACCTCAAGCTCACCCGGTTCCACGACGCGCCGGCCGTCGCGGCCGGTGAAGGCGGCGACGTCGGCCGGGACGGTGACGTCGACCCGCCGCGCCTCGCCCGGCTCCAGCGGCACCCGCAGGTAGCCGACGAGCCGCTGCACCGGCTGGACGACGGAGGCGACCGGGTCGTGCAGATAGACCTGGACGACCTCGCTGCCCGCGCGGTCGCCGGTGTTGCGGACGGTGAAGGACAGTTCGACCTCGCCGTCGGTACCGGTCACCGCCCGGTCGCCGGAGGCACCGTGCACCGTAGGGGCGGACCACTCGAAGGTCGTGTAGGTCAGCCCGTGGCCGAAGCCGAAGGCGGCGGCCGGGTCGATGTTGGACACCTCGCTGGCCCGCGCGAGCGGCGCGGCGAGATAGGTGGAGGGCTGGACGCCCGGGTGGCGCGGCACGCTCACCGGCAGCCGCCCGGACGGGTTGATCCGCCCGCTCAGCACCCCGGCGAGGGCCGGGGTGCCCTCCTGCCCGGGGAAGAAGTGCTGGACGACGGCGGCCGCCTCCTCCACGGCCCGCCCGAGGGCGTAGGGGCGGCCGGCCAGCAGGGTCAGCACGACCGGTGTCCCCGTGTCGAGGAGCGCGTCGAGCAGCCGCTGCTGCACACCGGGCAGCGTGAGCGACTCGGCGTCGCAGCCCTCGCCGCTGGTGCCGCGGCCGAAGAGACCGGCACGGTCGCCGAGCGCGGCCACGACCACGTCGGCGTCCCGGGCCGCCCGTACGGCCGCCGCGATGCCGGAGACGTCGGTGTCGTCGATGCCGCAGCCCGCTGCGGTGACGATCTCGGAGCCGGGGAACTCCGCCACCAGGGCCTGGCGCAGCGTGGGCAGGTCGATGCCGAGCGGGGTGTCCGGGTGCTGCGCGCCGACGTGCACGGGGAAGGAGTAGCAGCCCAGCACCGCGGTCGGGGTCTCCGCCTGGGGGCCGACGAGCGCGATGCGGGCGGGCCGCCCCAGGGGCAGGGTGCCGTCGTTGCTCAGCAGCACGGCGGACCGCTCGGCCAGACGCCGCGACAGCTCGCGGTTGGCCGCGGAGTTGAGGTCGACCGTGCCGCGCAGGCCCTGCGGGTCGGTGAGGTCGGCTTCGGCGAGCGCGGAGGGCACCGGGCTCCACCCGGGGTCGAGCAGGCCGAGCTGCGCCTTCTGGGTCAGGACGCGGCGCAGCGCGCGGTCCACGAGCTTCTCGTCGACCCTGCCCGCGGCGACGGCGTCGCGCAGCGGCTGCCCGAAGGTCTTGACGGTGGGCAGCTCCACGTCGACGCCGGCATGCAGGGCGGTGCCCGCGGCGTCCGCCCAGTCGGCTGCGACACCGTGCAGGGTCTTGAGGAAGGCGATCCCGAAGTAGTCGGCGACGACGGTCCCGTCGAAGCCCCAGGTGTCGCGGAGCAGACCCGTCAGCAGTTCCTCGTCGGCGGCGGAGGGCATGCCGTCGGTGTCGGTGTAGGCGTGCATCACGGACCGGACGCCGCTCTCCCGGACCGCCATCTCGAAGGGCGGCAGGACGACGTCGGCGCGCTCGCGCGGGCCCATGCTGACCGGCGCATGGTTGCGCCCGGCGCGCGAGGCCGAATAGCCGGCGAAGTGCTTGAGGGTGGCCACGATGCCCGCGGACTCCAGGCCCTGGATATAGGCGGTGGCGATGGTGCCGACGAGGTAGGGGTCCTCGCCGATGGTCTCCTCGACCCGGCCCCAGCGCGCGTCGCGGACGACGTCCAGGACGGGGGCGAGACCCTGGTGGACGCCGACCGAGCGCATGTCGCGGCCGATGGCCGCGCCCATCACCCGGACGAGCTCGGGGTCGAAGGAGGCGCCCCAGGACAGCGGGACGGGGTAGGTGGTGGCGCCCCAGGCGGCGAAGCCCGCGAGGCACTCCTCGTGGGCCATGGCCGGGATGCCGAACCGGTTGGCCGCGGCGATCTTCTCCTGGGTGCGCATCAGGGACAGCGCCCCGAGGGCCGGGTCGACGGGGACGGTGCCGAAGGGCCGGGTCAGCTGCCCGAGGCCTTCCGGGACGAGGTCGTCCAGGTTGGGCGGCTCGTCCATGTCGTGCTGGTGGGGGGCGACTTCGGCGCCTTCGCCGGAGGCGCCGACCCAGACCCCGTAGAGCTGGGCGATCTTTTCGTCCAGGGTCATCTCGCGGATGAGCGCCTCGACGCGGGAGTCGGCGGTCACGTTGTCGTTCACTTTCCTCCGACGCCCATGAGCCCCTGGACCAGGGCACGTCGGGCGAACAGGTAGACGAGCAGGACGGGGATCGTGGACAGCACCACGGCGGCCAGCAGGCCGGGGATGTTGATGCCGTACTGGGTCCGGAAGTTGTAGAGACCCAGAGTGAGCACCTTGGTCTCCTCGGACTGGGTGAGCACCAGGGGGAAGAGGAAGCCGTTCCAGGCCTGCAGGGCGGAGAAGACGACGATCGTCGACAGTCCGCCGCCGGACAGCGGGAGGACGAGCTGGAAGAAGGTCCGCCGGACGGAGGCGCCGTCCACGGCCATCGCCTCGAACAGTTCGGAGGTGATGTCACGCATCGTGCCGGTCAGGATCAGGGTGCAGACCGGCAGGCAGAACGCCGCGGTCGGCAGGATGACGCCGATGAGGTTGTCGTAGAGCCCTGCCTTGCTGATGACGTAGAACATCGGGACGATCACGGCCTGCGCGGGGATGGCCAGGCCCAGCAGGAAGAGCCGGAACACCTGCGAGGCGCCGCGGCCCCGGTTGCGCACGATGGTGAACGCCAGCGGCGGCACGAGCAGCAGCACGATGGCCACCACGCTGACGGTGACGACGACCGTGTTGAGGAAGTACTGCCCGAAGCCGTTGCTGAAGTCCTGGATGTAGTTGTCCAGCGTGAAGGACCGCGGGAAGGACAGCGGGCCGCCCGCGCTGTAGTCGGCGCGCGACTGCACGGTGGCGCCGAGCATGACGTACAGCGGCGTGCCGACCAGGGCCAGCCACAGCAGGGCGCCCAGTCCCGCGAGGTAGTTGGGGCGTCGCCTCATCACAGCCCCTCCTTGGTGCCGGCCATCTTGTCGTAGCCGGAGGCGCGGACGACGACCAGCGAGATCACGGTGGCGACGACGACGAGCATCAGCGCGACGGCCGCGCCCGCGCCGAAGTCGAAGCCCTTGAAGGCCTTGTCGTACATGTAGTAGGCGGTGATGGTGGTGTCGGTGCCGGGGCCGCCCTGGGTGAGGATCAGCACCGTGTCGAAGGTGGTGAGACCGCCGACGATCATCAGGATCATCGAGGTGATGATCGAGTTGCGCAGCTGCGGCAGCGTGATGTGGAAGAACTGCCGTACCGTGCCCGCGCCGTCGATCTGCGCCGCCTGGTAGAGCACCTGCGGGATGGCCCGGGTCGCGCCCTGGTAGATCAGCGCGTGGAACGGGGTGAACTGCCAGGTGCTGACGAACACCAGCACACCGATCGCGGCGGTCTGCGTGCCGAAGAGGTTGCCGTCGCCGAACAGCCAGCGCGCCTGCGAGGGAACGCCGAAGTTGGGGTCGAGCAGCGCGCGCCACAGGACCGACACGGCGGTCGCCGACAGGAGCAGCGGCACGAAGAAGACGGCGGACAGCACGGCGCGGTTGCGCTGCGGACCGGCGGCCCAGACGCCGAGCAGGATGCTCAGCGGGGTCTGGACGACGACGCCGAGCACGGTGAGCAGCACGCTCAGCCAGAGGCTCTTGATCAGCACCGGGTCCTGGAAGACCTTGACCCAGTTGTCGAAGCCCGCGTACTCGGGCGAGCCCAGACCGCTCCAGCTCGTGAAGGAGAGGACCGCCACCAGTGCCAGCGGCACGACGGCGAAGAGGGCGAAGAAGATCGTGGCGGGGAGGGCCCAGGCGATGCCCGGCCGGCCGATGGAACGGCCGGCCGGACGCCGCGTCTGCCGCTTGCCCGTCACGGTGGCGGTGAGGGAGACCATGCGGGGGACGTCGCTCTCAGGAGGTGGGCAGGGCCTGCATGGCCTTGATGAAGCCGTCCGCGTCGATCTGGCCGTTGAAGAACTGCTGCACGGCCTGCTGGATCGGCGTGCCGGCCGACGGCGGGTAGGCCTGGTCCCACGACAGCTGGAACGAGGGGGCCTTCTTGACCAGGTCGAACTGGTACTTCAGGTACTCGGGGTGGTCGGTCGTGTCGAGGAACTTGGTGGTGTTCGTGGTGGTCGGCAGGTTGCCGATCGCCAGCTGCTGCTTGACGAAGTCGTCGGAGTACATGAGCTTGAGGAACTCCGCGACCGCCTCCGGGTGCTCGGTCTTCTTCAGCACCGAGTAGAAGTTGTTGGTGTTCCCGACGACGTTCGCCGCGGCGCCCTTGCCGCCCGGGATGGTCGGGAACTCGGTGTAGCCCAGGTCGTTCTTGGCGAAGTCCGGGCTGGCGTCCTGCTGCGTGGAGTACTCCCAGGAGCCCATGAGCTCGAAGGCGGCCTTGCCGGAGGCGAGCAGCTGGGCCGAGCCGCCGTCGGTGAACTTCACCGAGTCGTAGTTGGTGCCGAAGGCGCCGGCGTCGATGAGCTCCTTGAGCATGCTCAGCGCCTTCTTGCTGTCCGCGCTCTCCCAGGCGCTCTTGTCACCGGCCAGCGCCTTGCTGAACAGCTCCGGACCGGCGACGCGGTCGTAGAGGTACTCGAACCACATCAGGGTCGGCCACCTGTCGCCGCCGCCGAGCGCGAACGGGGTGACGCCCTTGGCCTTGAGCTTGCCGATAACGTCCAGGAGCTCGTCCCAGGTCTTCGGCGGTTGCACGCCGGCGTCGGCGAGGACCTTCTTGTTGCTGAACATCAGCACCGGCTGGGTGCCGCGCATCGGCACGCCGTAGGCCTTGCCGTCGATCACCGCGGTGTTGAAGACCGAGGGCAGGAAGTTGTCCTTCAGGCCCGGGTCCTTCTTGATGAAGTCGTCGAGCGGGAGCAGCAGACCGGCCTTGACGAACGGCTGGATGCTGCCGCCGCCCCAGTTGAAGAAGACGTCGGGGGCCTGCTTGGTGTTGATGACGGTCTGCAGCTTCTGCTGGTAGTCCGCACCGGGGATCGTGTCGAGGACGGCCTTGACCTTCGAGGTCTTGTTGAACTCGGCGACGATCTGCTTCTCCACCTTGTTCGCGGAGTCGCCGTACACGAGGACGTGGATTGTCCCGGAATCACCCCCCGCCGAGGCGCCGTCACCGCTGCTGCAGGCGGTCAGGGTCAGACCCAGTGCCAGTGTCGCGCCGCCGGCGACGGCACGGGGGAACCACGCACGCTTCTTCATAATCGACCTCTCGAAAGTTTCGGCCACTTTGCCGAAATTCGCTTGATGACGGACCGTAGGCTGCGGCCTCGCCCTGGTCAACAGCGGGGAATTGAAGCGACCAAACCGTTACCGAACCGCCGTGCCCTATCCTGTGCGGCATGCGTGATGATGAGACCACGGGCCGGATCACTCTGGCCGACGTGGCTTCGAAAGCGGGCGTATCACTTTCGACAGTTTCGAAGGTGCTCAACGGACGTCCCGATGTGGCCGCGCCGACCCGGAGCAAGGTCGAGCGCCTGCTGGAGGTGAACGGCTACCGGCGCCCCTCCCCCACGCAGCCGGAGTCGCGGCTGATCGAGATCGTCTTCCACGAACTCGAGAGCGTCTGGGCGATGGAGCTCATCCGGGGCGTGGAGAACGTCGCCAAGAGCCGCAACATGAGCGTGGTGCTCACCGAGAGCGGCACCCGGCACGCACCCGGCCCCGAGTGGATCGAGGGCGTGCTGCGCCGCCGCCCGCTCGGCGTCGTCCTCGTCTTCTCCTCGCTGCCCGACGACATCAAGCGCAAGCTGCGCTCACGGGCCATCAACTTCGTGATCATCGACCCGGCGGGCGACCCAGAGCCCGACGTGCCGTCCGTGGGCTCGGCGAACTGGGCCGGCGGCGTCGCCGCCACCCGGCACCTCATCGACCTCGGTCACCGCCGCATCGGGATCATCACCGGACCCGACGACATGCTGTGCTCCCTGGCCCGTCTCGACGGCTTCCGCTCGGCCATGAGCATGGCGGGGCTCACCGTCGACAACGACCTGATCCGCTACGGGGACTTCCACGTCCAGGGCGGACACGACGGAGCGCTCGCCCTGCTGGAGCGGCCGGACCCGCCCACCGCCATCTTCGCGGGCAGCGACCTGCAGGCGCTCGGCGTCCTCGAGGCCGCACGGGTCAAGGGCCTGCAGGTGCCCAGGGACCTCTCGGTGGTGGGCTACGACGACATCCCGCCTGCCCGGTGGGCGAGCCCGTCGCTGACCACCGTCAACCAACCGCTCGTGGAGATGGCCGAGGAGGCCGCCCGGATGCTGTTGCGGTTGTCGCAGCCCGAGGGGACCGGCGACAAGAGCAACACCAGTATGGAGCTCGGAGTCAGACTGGTCGTCAGAAAGAGCACGGCGCCGCTGCGGGAGGCCGGGGAACCCGGGGGCCGCTAGGAGGCCGCGCGGAGAGGCGGGGTGGAACGAGGAGCGGGTCGGGGCCGTGTCCGGCACGGCGGGGAAGGCGGACGCAGCGGAGCCTCGACGACCGACGACGACGCCGCCAGACGAGAGCCGACGGCTCTCGACGCCGTCCCGCCTGTCGGCACGGCCCCCACGCCCCGAAAGGGCGCGGGAGGGGCGCACCGCGCCGTTCGCGGGGCGCGGGGCGGCACGAGGTCGAAGGCATGTGACGAAGCCCACACCAGATGCCAACGCTTCGTGGATCAGCGGTGATTACCGCGGCCGCGCGGCGGGAAGTGCTCGCTATGGCCGAGGCCGAGAGCCCGGTCAGCCCCGCTGGTGGGCGCTGATGAAGGGGAGATGCACCCATGCGCACCCACGCACGACACAGCCGCGGCGAGCGCTCGTCGGCGGTTCTCCAGGAGGAGCACGAACGTCGCGAGCCGTTCGAGCTGCTGACGGCGGACGACGCCGACGAGGCCGACGAGGCCTTCGACGAGGAGGGCTACGACGCCTTCCGCGTGCACTGCCCCGACTGCGCCCGTCCGATCGCCATTCTCCCCGGCGAGGACGTCCTGCCGCAGCACGCGCTGTGCGCCTCGCCGTGGAACCCCTTCGGGCTGACGATCTGCCCGGGCTCCGGGCGTCCCGCAGCCGAGGCCACCCCCGCCGGCGGGGACACCCCGGGCGAGGACACGGAGTGGGGCACGCTGCTCACGCTCCCCGCCGGGCTGGACTGGCGCACTCAGCCTTTCTCCCACGTGGGCGGCCCCGGTTCGCGGCCGCTGCGCGTACCGCTCCAGCGCGCCGCCTGACCCCCGCCGCACCCACCACGCAGGGCGCGGGTGGCGCGCCGCCCGGCCGGGCGGGCGGCGCGGCACCCGCGCGTGCGGTGCTCCTCGCCCCGCCTCAGTGCTCCTTGCTCTCCGGGCCGGCGAGACTGCGGGCGATGACCATGCGCTGGATCTGGTTGGTGCCCTCGACGATCTGCAGCACCTTGGCCTCGCGCATGTACCGCTCGACGGGGAAGTCGGCGGTGTAGCCGTAACCGCCGAGCAGCTGAACCGCGTCCGTGGTCACCTGCATCGCGGCGTCCGTGCAGAAGAGCTTCGCCATGGCCGCCTGCCGGGAGAACGGCCGGCCCGCGTCCCGCAGCCGGGCCGCCGCGAGGTAGAGCGCCCGCCCGGCCTCGATCTTGGTGGCCATGTCGGCGATCATGAAGCGCAGCCCCTGGAAGTCCACGACAGGGCGGCCGAACTGCTGCCGGGTCATCCCGTAAGCGAGCGCCTCGTCGAGCGCGGCCTGGGCGACGCCGATGGCGCAGGCGGCGATGCCGAGGCGGCCCGAGTCCAGTGCGGCCAGCGCGATGGTGAAGCCCTGGCCCTCGTCGCCGACGCGGCGGCTGTCGGGAACCCACACGCCGTCGAGGTGGAGCTGGGCCGTGGGCGACCCCTTCATGCCCATCTTCTTCTCCGGGGCTGCCGCGGTCAGGCCCTCCGCGTCCCCGGGCACCAGGTACGCGGTGATGCCCCGCGGGCCCTCGGCCCCGCTACGGGCCAGCACCGTGTAGAAGTCCGCGACGCCGCCATGGGTGATCCACGCCTTGGTGCCGTCGATCCGCCAGGCGTCGCCCTCCCGGGTGGCCCGGGTGCGCAGCGAGGCGGCGTCGGAGCCTGCGGCGGGCTCGGAGAGGCTGTAGGCGCCGAGAAGGGAGCCCCCGAGCATCGCGGGCAGGTGCTCGGTGCGCTGCTCCTTGCTGCCGAAGTGGGCGACCGCGTGGCAGGCCAAGGTGTGCACGCTGACGCCGAGGCCGACGGTGAGCCGGGCCGCCGCCAGTTCCTCGAGCACCTGCAGGTAGACCTCGTACGGCTGGCCACCGCCGCCGTACTCCTCCTGGTAGGGCAGTCCGAGCAGCCCGGCCTCGCCGATGAGGCGGAAGACCTCGCGCGGGAACACGCCGGCGTCCTCCTCCTCGGCCGCCCTGGGCTTGATCTCCCGGTGTGCCAGCTCGCGTACGAGTGCGAGCAGGTCGCGGGCCTCCTCCGTGGGAAGCTGTCGGTCCACCGGCTGAAGGCCGTCGTGGGACATGGCGGCACTCTCCTCCCTGTCGGGCGCTGCGGCGGCGTCCGCTCAGGGTGTGGCGGCGCCGCCGGTTCGTCGACCGTCGTCCGATGGTCTCCCGCCGGGTCACGGCACGGTCCGACCTGCGGCTGCGGCGCGTTGGAGTATGCCTGATCGGAGGCGTCGCAGTCACGGGTCCCAGGTCGTCGAAAAGCGTGCGGCGGCGGATTCTCCCCACACCGCGCACCCCTGGGGCGGGCCTTTCACAAGGCGGCACGCGCCATTGGGCCGTCCGGATGACCCTCGTACCGCGCGGCCCGATGGAGGATGCGAGCAGGCCGGTCCCCCGGAAGGCAGCGAAGCCGGAGTCCGGGAAAGGTGACGGCCGCGTCCTCGTGCCGGGCGTAGGCCCGCGGGTGGCCGCGGCGCGCCGTAGCGCTGGCCGCCTGCGGCGGCCGGGACACGGACGTAGCGGGCGGGCCGGTCGCCCTGGAGCGGATCGGGGCGGCGGGCGGCCCCGCGCCCCTCAGCTGCAGACCGACGTTGCGGAGCTGCGCCTCGGAGCCCCCTCGACGGCACGCGGCACCTATGTGCCGCTCACTTTCGCCGGCGCGACCGGGCAGAAGGCGTGGCGGGCGGAGGCGCAGCCGTACGGCGGTTCGTACCTGATCGTGGAGCGCTGGGGGGTGGAGAACGCCCCGAGGCATGGAGCCGGTGCGCGAGAAGCTGGGTGGCAGGGTCGAGCAGGGGGCGCGCCGCGGCGGGCACTCCTCCTCGGCGCCCTCGCCCTCGCGGTGCCACCCGCGCACCGGTGACCGTCACTCATGACGCGCGGCGGCCGGAGGGACCTCCGACGCGGCCGCCTGCGCCGCCGCCGCATGGACGGCGGCGGCGCAGGACGGTGTGCGTCTGGTACCGGTGACGCGGGCGCGGGCGCGGACCTCCGCATCGTCGCCTCGACGGCCGGCCCCGCGCGGACTCGCCGGGACCCGGCCGCGGGACCGTCTCCACGGGCCGCGAGGCGGTCGAGGACACCCGGCCGCCGAGCGCCGGGGCCGCGTGACGGCCCAGGCGGGGCGACGCCCGGCACGCGGCAGCGTGCGCCTGATGTGCCGGGCCGCCGTAGCCTCGCGGGGAGCCGGTCAGACCTCCAGTTCGCCTTCGATGCGCTTGAGCTGGTGGCGGGCCATCGCAAGGTTCGCGCGGTTCTTGTCCAGTGCGACGTAGAGGAACAGGCCCTTGCCCGAACGCCCGGTCAGCAGCCGGATCATGTGGATCTGGGAGTCGAGGGTGATCAGGATGTCCTCGATGTGCTCCTTGAGATTGAGCATCTCCATCGTGCGCATCTTGGCGCGGACGACGTCGGTGTTGCCCGCGGCCGCGACCGTCAGGTCGAGGTCCTTGGAACCGCCGAGCGTGCCCAGCGCCATGCCGCTGCCGTAGTCCACGAGAGCGACGCCCAGGACGCCCTCGATCGACGTCATGACATCCTTCAGCGCGGTCTCGGTGTTGGCCATTGCGGTCTCGCTTCCTTGTGGTGTGGTTCTCTGACGTGACGAATGCCTGGGTCCGGTGGCGGCGCGGCCGCGTCCCGTGCCCGACGGCTTGTCGGCTGGGGAACTGGGTCGTGCGGTCATCTCCGCTCCTGTCGTTGGAGCGCGAGGTCGACGATCTCCTCGATCCGTCGACCGGATCGTCGGGCCTCCAGGTGCAGGCGGCCCACGTTTGAGTCGGGCCCCGCCACCAGGGCGAGGGCCATGGCGTCGCCGGCGGCGTACGCGGCGATGTAGCCGCTGTCCCCCCGGACGAGCAGTTCCCGGAAGGCGCCGCGGGCGGTGGCCTCGGTGATCCGGGCCGCAACGCCCAGGGCCGCGGCGGTCAGTGCGGCGACCCCTTCCGGCTCCGGACCGCTCAAATCGTGCGCGACGACCAGGCCGTCGACGCTGGCGACGAGCCCGCCGGTCAGGTGCGGCACCCTCGCCCGCAGACTGCGGAGTTCGGCCAGGACGTCGGCTTCGAGTGCCACCAGCTGTCTCCTTCCGGCAAGCTGCCGCAGAGCCTTCTTCCACGGTCGTTCGGCGGGCGCCGGGCGGGTCGGCAGGGCGCTCACAGGCGGGCCTCCAGGGCGGCACGAAGTCGGAGCAACAGGACGACGGAGGGGTCGCAGGACGGCAGGACCGCCGGCAGCGGTCCGCCTCGGGCGACGGGCGGGGGCGTGGGAACCGGTGCCGGCCGCCCGGAGGGCGCCTGCGGGGGCGGCGCGGGCCGGGCCGTGGAGGGCACGGGAGGCACGGCCGGTGGCGCCTCGGCGCGAAGCGGCGTGCTGATCCGGCCGGTCGCCGCCAGCCGGCGTACGTCCAGCAGGGTCGCGAAGGCCGAGCGCCCCAGGTGCCAGGCGATCTGCACCGGCGTACGGATTCCGTCCGCCGCCCCCAGCACCGCCAGCTGACCGGCTGTGGGGGCCCGTGCCCGCCGACCGTGCACCTCGCCCTCCGGGCGGGGGACGACGGGGCATGCGTCGGTGTCGTCCCAGGGCCAGGTCCGCTCCAGTTGCGCCCGGCGCCGCTGCGCCTCCGCGGCCACGCGCTGGGCGGGGACGGGCCGGGCGATGGGGCCGAGCGGAAAGGCGGCGCCCGGCCGGAACCGGTCGGGTTCCGCGTCGGGCAGCAGGGTGAAGTAGGCGGCGTCGAAGAGCGTCAGCAGGTGGCACAACTCCAGTTCCCCGCGGGCCACCCGCCCGGAATCGACGAGGCGATCGCCGACACCGCGCCCGGCGCTCGCGGTGATGACCGCCTCGCGCCACTGGTCCGGGGAGAGCAGGCCGCAGGCCGTGAGCCGCACCCCGAGATCCGGTGCGCACGGGCTCTCGGCGTGGACGACCGCCCCGTCACGGAGGTAGACCGTCCCCGCCGATCCGTACAGCGCCCCGCTGGCCCTCGCCTCCGCGAGCCTCGCCAGCGCGGCGGTGAAGGCGTACGCGCCGGTCACGCCCGTGCGGAGGGGCGCAGGTGCGCCGCCGCGGGCCGGAGTGCGCCGGGGCAGACCCCGCAGGACCGGCCGTGCCGCGTCGGTGCCCGTCATACGAGCACCAGCCGCTCCGCGATGGCCTGCAGTCCCAGCCGGGCGACGGCCAGGTTGGCCAGCGACCGGTCCAGCCACAGGTAGAGGACGACGTCGCTGTCGAAGAAGGTGTCGAGGAACCGGATGAGGTGGTAGCTCCCCGGAGCCGTGATGATGATGTCCTCGACCGGGACCCTTCCCGACTCCTTCGCCGTGAAGGTGCCGCCTTCCACGACGGCGCGCGCCGCCTCGGTGGCGTCGGCGGCGGCCGCCTCGTGGCCGTGTCCTGGCTCCTCGCCGACGGCCCCGAGGAGGAGGCCGCTGCTCCAGTCGACCACGCTCGCCCCGAGCACTCCGGGAATCGCCAGCGCCTCGGATAGGCACTCGTCTATGCCGGGCACGCACACCCCTCCGCCGCACATCTGGTAAATGGGACAGCACGGAACGTTACCCAGCCGGCACACGATGCGGGTGAGTTCAGACATTTCCCAGTGGCATGTGCCGATGGCTCGCTAGGATTCGCCGCCTTTACGTCAGTCAGCCCCATCGGCCTCGGGACCGCCCCGGGCGATCCGTGCCAGGACGTCCAGCACGTCGCCAAGGACCTGCGCAGACGGCGAGGCGAGACCGATCCGCACGGCGTGCGGCGCGCTGCCGCGCTGCTGCGCTTCCTCAGGGCGCCTTCCCGGGGCCGGTGACCCGTCGGTGTTTACGACAGGGCGGGCCGCCCTGTCGTACCCGGATGTGATGATGGCGAAGTGAGAGGGCGTCAAGCCCGGTGCTGCCGGGACGCTCGGCGTGTCACATCCGTGGACGGACCCGTGCGGCCGGGGGCCGCACACGGTCGGCAGGACGGCGGGCGGCACGCCCGGCGGGTCCATGCGGCCTGACAGGGGGCCGAGTGCCCTGACGCGGAGGGGAAGAGATGATGGGCGAGGACGAGAAGAAGCACCAGAAGGCCCCCCAGGACGTGGCTGCGGTGGTCAAGGGCGTGGTGGCGTGGGCGAAGGAGAACAGTGAGCTTGTCTGGGACCGGCAGGCGGACGGGAGGTTCCGGGCCGGGTACGTCCTCAGGCTCTCCCCTTCCCGGTCGGTCATGCTGAAGATCGAGAAGGCCCCCGGCAGCCCCGCCGACTGGCACTTCGGTCCTGCCAAGAGCCTCGTCGACCAGGTGGAGGGGAAGTCCCGGGGCACGACCCTGCGCTGAGGCGTGCGACGACCGGCTCACCCGTCGCAGCCGCCACCGGCCGGGCGCGCCGGCGCCCGGCTCATCGGGGACGGCGACCGCGGACGCCGCTGCCGCGGCAGCGGCGCGGGCGGTCTCCGGCCACCCGCGCGGCCGTCCTCCACCTCCGTCGGCTGACCTGGCTCAGGATCACCGGCGCCGACGGCGCCCGAGCGGTCACCAGGCCCACCGTGCGAGCCGCGGGGCCAACCCGGCTCACCCCGAACAGCCGCTCGCCCACACCGTGATGCGTGCTACACCGTGGCGTCGACCAGCGAGAGCGAGTGCAGGCGCTCGGGCGGGCCGGGCCGCGCGTAGTACCAGCCCTGCGCGGTGTCGCAGCCCAGCGCCCGCAGGTGCTCGGCCTGGGCGCCGGTCTCCACGCCCTCCACCGTCACCGACAGCCCCAGGGTGTGCGCCAGGTCGACGACGATCTCGACGATCTTCACGTCCACCGGGTCGGCCGGCCGCTGCTGCATGCCGCGGGTGAAGGAGCGGTCGAGCTTGAGCGTGGTGATGGGCAGCCGGCGCAGCGAGGCCAGGTTGGAGTAGCCGGTGCCGAAGTCGTCCAGGGCGATGGCCATGCCGAGGTCGGCGAACTCCCGCAGCGGGCGCATCAACGCCTCGTCGGCGCCGATGAAAGCGCTCTCGGTGACCTCCAGGCACAGCGCCGTCGGCTCCAGCCCGGCCTCCCTGATCACCGCGAGGGTCTCCGGCACCAGGCCGGGGTGGCCGAGCTGGGCCGGGGAGAGGTTGACGTTGATCCGCAGCGGATGGCCGTCGCTGCGCGGGAACTGCCAGTCCCGGGCCTGCCAGGCGGCCTGCTGCAGCACCCAGTGCCCGAGCGGCACGATCAGCCCGGTGCTCTCGGCCAGCGGGATGAACTGGTCGGGCCCGAGCACGCCGTGTACGGGGTGGCACCAGCGCACCAGCGCCTCGGCGCCGCGGACGCTGCCGTCGCCGAGCCGTACCAGCGGCTGGTACTCGATGAAGAACTCGCCGCGCTCCAGCGCCGTGGGCAGCCGGTTGGTCAGCCCGTGCCGGGTGATGGCGCGCGCGTCGGAGTCGGGGTCGGCCAGTTCGAAGCGGTTGCCGCCCGCGGCCTTGGCCCGGTACATGGTGATGTCGGCGCTGCGCAGCACCTCGGCGGGGCCCAGGGAGCCGGCCTTGCCCTCGACGATGCCGATGCTGCACCGTACGGACAGGTCGCGGCCGTCCACCCGGATCGGGTCGGCGAGTGCCGTCAGGATCAGGTCGGCGAAGCCGGTGATGTCCGCGCGGCTCGCGGGGTTGACCACCAGGGCGGCGAACTCGTCGCCCCCGATGCGGGCCACGAGCTGGTCGGGCGAGGTGACACAGGCCTGGAGGCGTTCGGCGACGGCGACCAGGAGCCGGTCGCCGACCGCGTGGCCGAGGCTGTCGTTGACGTCCTTGAAGCCGTCGAGGTCGAGGTAGCAGACGCCGACGCCGACGCCGTCGGGACCACCCAGCGTCTGCTCCAGGCGCTCGAAGAAGAGGTTGCGGTTGGCCAGTCCGGTGAGCGCGTCGTGGGTGGCCTCGTAGCGCAGCCGCTCGCTGAGCAGACGCTCCTCGGTGATGTCCTCCATCAGGGCGAGCATGTACTGCGGGGTGCCGTCGGCGTCGCGCAGCAGGGAGACCGTCAGGTTGGTCCACAGCGGGCTGCCGTCGGGCAGGTAGTAGGCCTTCTCGATCCGGTAGTGGTCACGCTCGCCCCGGTTGAGCTGGCGCTGCAGCTCCCAGAACTCGGGGGCGTCGTCCGGATGCACCCAGTCGTAGATGTTCTTGGTGCGGATGTGCCGTTCCAGCCCGCCGAACATGGTGGTGAGGGCGTCGTTGACGTCCAGGACGCGGCCGTCCATGTCGGCGATGCCGATGCCTATGGAGGCGCCCTGGAAGACCGCGCGGAAGCGCACCTCGCTCTCGTGCAGCGCCTGTTCGACGGCGCTCCGGGCGGCGAGCGCCGCCCGGGACAGCGCCTCCTGCTCGGTCCGTGTGCGTTCCTGCAGGGCGCGGGCGTAGCCGGCGGCCACCCAGTGCAGCAGGCGGTTGCAGCGTGTGCGGCTCTCCTCGGGGGCGAGGGCGGGGCCGGGCGGGCAGTACAGCAGCAGATAGGCGTCGACGACATCGAGGATGCGGGGCAGCGCCTCGGGATCGGTGCAGTGCGCGGCCACGAGCGCGGCACCGACCTCCGCGGCGGGGCGCGGGTCGAAGGGCTGCGCGCGCAGCGTGGTGTTGAGACGGGCGGCGAGCGGCATCAGATACTCCGCGAACTCGCCACGCGTCATGGAGGTGGTGGTGACCGGGTAGATCGCCCGGCTCCAGATGATCGCGAAGCGCCGCAGGCTGTCCGCGGGCTGCGGCTCCGGGCCGGGTTCTCCGGTCACGGTGAGGGCCACGTGGTCACGCCTTGCGGCCGACGCCCGCGTACCCGCTGAAGACGACCGGATCGGGCTCGTCGTCGTCCGTTCCGTCGGGGCGCCACAGCGGCGGCGAGACGAGGCCTGGCTCGACGAGGCCGAAGCCGTCGAAGAAGCGCTCGACCTCGGCCCCCGACCGCATGATCAGCGGCGAGCTCGCGCTGCGGTAGACGTCCTCGACCTGCTCCCCCTCCTCCGGTCTGCGCGGACCGCCCTCGACCGAGGCGTGGCTGACGACCAGCAGGCTGCCGGGGGCGAGGGCGTCGCGGAGTCCGGCCACGGCCTTGGCCGGTTCGTCGGCGTCCTCGAGGAAGTGCAGGACCGCGACGAGCAGCAGGGCGACCGGCCGGTCGAGGTCGATGAGCCCGCGCACTTCCGCGCTGTCCAGGATGTCGTGAGGGGAGCGCAGGTCGGCGGCGACGACGGCGGTGTTCTCGCTGCGCTCCAGCACGGCGCGGCTGTGGGCGACGGCGACCGGGTCGTGGTCGACGTAGACGACATGAGCGCCGGGACTCGCGGCCTGGGCGACCTCGTGGACGTTGCCGAAGGTGGGGATGCCGGAGCCGATGTCGAGGAACTGGGTGATGCCCTCGTCGACGGCGAAGCGCACGGCCCTGCGCATGAACGCCCGGTTGGCCTGCATGATCTTCGGCAGCCCCGGGAAGGCCGCGATGGCTCGCCGCCCGGCCTCCCGGTCGACCTCGAAGTTGTGGGAGCCGCCCAGATAGTAGTCGTAGATGCGGGACACGCTGGGCACGGAAAGATCGATGCCCTGGGGGGCCCAGGCGGGACGCTCCATCACTGTTCCAGCTCCTCGGCGACTCGGGGAGCCCGGCCGTATCCACGGCCAGGTGCGACAGAGGCTACTGATCAGCCGTTCAAGAGGAAACAAGAGGTGAAAATATTCGGTCCATTTTCGGTCACAGACCAAAGGCATGTGCCCTGCTCCCCAGGAGACGGGGAACAGGGCACGGATACCGCCGGATGACGACCGGTCAGTCGACCGTTTCGGTCGGTGGACCGGTCAGATCGTGACGCCGTGGGCGCGCAGGTACGCCACCGGGTCGATGTCGGAGCCGAAGTCGGGCGTGGTGCGGATCTCGAAGTGCAGGTGCGGACCGGTCACGTTGCCGGTGGCGCCCGACAGGCCCAGCTGCTGACCGGCGTAGACCCGCTGGCCGGCCGAGACCGACAGCGCGGACAGGTGGGCGTACTGCGAGTACCGGCCGTCGGCGTGCCTGACGACGACCTGGTTGCCGTACGAACCGCCCCAGCCCGCGGAGACCACGGTGCCGGCGGCGATCGACTTCACCTTGGTGCCGGTCGAGGCGATGAAGTCGACGCCGGTGTGGTAGCCCTTGGACCACATGGCGCCGGCCCGGTGGTAAGGGGTGCCCAGGGTGACACGGTCGAGGGGGGCGGTGTAGCCGGAGGCGCTGGCGGCAGGGGCCGCGGCCGGGGCGGCCTTCGCGGCCTTGGCGGTCGCCGCCGCGGTCTTGGCGGTGGCCTTCTCCCCCAGGGACAGGACCTGGCCCGGGTAGATCAGGTTCGGGTTGCCGCCGATGACCGGCTTGTTGTCCGCGTACAGCTCCTGCCAGCCGCCCTCGACCGACTGGGACTTCGCGATCTTGGAGAGGGTGTCACCGCCGACGACGCGGTAGGAGCCGCCGGCGCTCTTGGGCGCCTCGGCCCTCTTCGCGGGGGCGGACTTGACGGCCTTGACGACCGGCTTGGCGGCGGCTCCCGCGACGCTCTGCGGGGTGGCCGACGGGTTGGCCATCGCCTTGGTCAGACCGGCCTTGGGGCCGCACACGGGCCAGGCCTGCGGGCCCTGGGTCGCGAGAACCTTCTCGGCGACGGCGATCTGCTGCGCCTTGGTCGCGAGGTCGGCGCGCGGGGCGTACTTCGTGCCGCCGAAGCCGGCCCAGGTGCTCTGGGTGAACTGCAGGCCGCCGTAGAAGCCGTTGCCGGTGTTGATGGACCAGTTGTTGGTGCTCTCGCAGGCCGCGACCTTGTCCCAGACGCCGACAGGAGCGGCGTGGGCGCCGGTGGCCCCGACGATGGGGAGCGCCACGGCCGCTCCGGTGGTGCCGGCCAGTGCGCTGATTCGGGTGATGCGGGTGTTCCGCGGGCGACGGTGCTTTCCCTTACCGGGCATGCCGAATTCCTCTCCGACGCCTGCGAGGTAAGCTGTCGGGTTCGGACTGGAGATGCCCGGCCGCATATGGGCACGCCAAATAAAGGCATGTCGCTGCGACTTCACCCCTAGCCGTCCCGAGACCAACGGGAACGGCAACTACCTGGGTCCCCCGCTCCTGCCGTGCGGTCTTGTCATCCGGCGTCCGGGCAGCGGCAGGACTAGGCGTTCCACCCGGAAGAATCTCGCAGGCATTTGTCCTGCGAGGTCTGGAAGCTAAACGACGGAATAGTTCCGGAGCAAGGAGCTGAATCACGCCTCACGGCACACCGCAAGTCGATCAATTGCTTCTGTGACGTTACGTGATAAGCGTCCGCTCTCCGTAGGTGACGGACTGGCCCACAGTAATCGGCTGATATCGCGGGGTGAAAACGATCGACCACCCGGGACGGCCCGTCGCCTGCCGCCTGCGCAGCGTGTCCGGCGCGTGACACCCATCACGCCGCGGCACTCCCCGGGCGCCCCGTAGGCGCATATGTCCAATTAAGGGCATCAATGCCCGATAAGGAGGATGCGTCGCGGCCCAACCCGCCCCCGAGCGCCCGCGCCTGAGGGCTCGCCCGGAGCAACGCCCCTCGGGGGCCAACCGTCGAGGACGCCCGGCGATTCCCGCCGCGCTCGCCGCCGGAACGGTGCACGATGTGGCCTGCGCCACAACCACCCCCGCAGGGAGGCGAGAAGGGCGGGCCGGCAGCGCTCGAAGCCCCGAAACCGGACGTGACAGCACCGATTGAGCGGCGTAGCCTCCCAATCCCGCACAATTTCTCACATCGCCTGGGAGCCCTCGCGTGCCCTACCTCGCCGCTGACGACCGCTACGCCTCGATGGAATACCGCAGGACCGGGCGCAGCGGGGTCCTGCTGCCCGTCGTGTCCCTGGGTCTGTGGCACAACTTCGGCGACACGTCTCCGCTGGAGAACCAGCGCGCCGTGCTGCGCCGCGCCATCGACCGCGGGGTCGTCCACATCGACCTGGCCAACAACTACGGCCCGCCCGCCGGCTCGGCCGAGGCGAACTTCGGCACGCTCTTCGCCCAGGACTTCCGCCCGTACCGCGACGAGCTCTTCATCGCCACCAAGGCGGGTTACGACATGTGGCCCGGTCCGTACGGCGAATGGGGCAGCCGCAAGTACCTTCTGTCGTCGCTCGACCAGTCCCTGGGCCGCATGGGTCTGGACTACGTGGACGTCTTCTACTCGCACCGCTTCGACCCGGACACGCCCCTGGAGGAGACCATGGGCGCCCTGGACTCCGCGGTACGGCAGGGCAAGGCCCTCTACGCCGGCATCTCCAACTACCCGGCCGAGGCACACCGCCGCGCGACGGAGATCCTGCGCGAGCTGGGCACACCGCTGCTGATCCACCAGGCCGCCTACAGCATCCTCCAGCGCGACCCGGAGGACGGCGTCCTGGACGCCGTCGGCGACACCGGCACCGCCCTCATCGCCTACTCGCCGCTCGCCCAGGGCCAGCTCACCGACCGCTACCTCGACGGCGTCCCCGCCGACTCCCGGATGGCGCTCGGACACTTCCTCAAGCGCGACACCCTGACCGAACGCAAGCTCGCCTTCCTGCACGCGCTCAACAAGCTCGCCGGGGAGCGCGGCCAGACCCTGGCGCAGATGGCCCTGACCTGGGTGCTGCGCGACCCCCGGGTCGTCTCCGTGCTCATCGGCGCGAGCAGCGTCACCCAGCTCGACCAGAACCTCGCCGCCCTCGAAGCGGGCCCGCTCACCGCGGACGAGCTGGCCGAGGTCGACCGCCTCTCGGCGGAGGCCGGTGTGCGCATCCCGTAGTCGGCCTCTCCGCGAGCACGGGCCGGTCCCCGCTGGGGCCGGCCCGTACGCGTCGGTGCGTGTTCAGCGAAGGCGGGCCTTGAGCGCGGCGCGGACGCCGGGCCACTCCTCGGCGAGGACCGAGTAGTACGCGCTGTCGCGGACGGTCCCGTCGACTGCGCGGGTATGGGCGCGGCGGATTCCCTCGAAGCGGGCGCCGATCCGCTCGATCGCGGTGCGGGAGCGCGTGTTGCGCGCGTCGGTCTTCAAGGTGACGCGGAGCACACCCCAGACGTCGAAGGCGTGGGAGAGCAGCAGCTTCGCCTCGGTGTTGCAGGGGGTGCGCTGGACGGAGGCGGCGAGCCACGTGCTGCCGATCTCGGCGACGGTCGGCGCCGCGCCGCCGCAGGGCGCGGAGCGGCCCGCGGAGGCGGAGTCGGACGTCCAGTAGCCGAGGTCGAGGAAGCGGGTGGAGCCGACCAGCATGTCGCGCCGTACATCCCGCACGGCGAAGGGAAGCGCGGTTCCGGACGCCTGCTCCTGGAGAGCCTGCTCCACATAGCGCGCCATCGCCTCGTGATCGTCCGGCACCTGGGTGTAGGCGTAGGTGTCGCGGGACTCGGTGGCGGCGCGCAGCAGGCCGTCCGTATGGGAGGCGCGCAGCGGCTCCAGGCGGACGTGCCTGCCGTCCAGGATCACGGGTTCGGGCATGCACCGGATGCTGCTGTGCCGTCCGGGCCCCGGTCAAACCCGTTTCCGCGGGCCGCGTCGGGACTCCGGGGCGCCGGATGCGAAAATGGGGGCATGAACAGCAACGACGTGTTCTTCGACATCACGATCGACGGCGAACCCGCCGGGCGGATCGTGTTCACCCTGTTTGACGACGTGGTCCCCAAGACCGCGCGGAACTTCCGTGAGCTCGCCACCGGCGAGCACGGCTTCGGTTACGAGGGCTCGCACTTCCACCGCGTGATCCCCGACTTCATGCTCCAGGGAGGCGACTTCACCGCCGGCAACGGCACCGGTGGCAAGAGCATCTACGGCGAGAAGTTCGCCGACGAGAACTTCCAGCTCAAGCACACCAAGCCTGGCCAGCTCTCCATGGCCAACGCGGGCCCGAACACCAACGGCTCGCAGTTCTTCATCACCACGATCGTCACCGACTGGCTCGACGGCAAGCACGTGGTCTTCGGCGAGGTCGTCGAGGGCATGGACGTCGTCAAGAAGATCGAGTCGCTCGGCTCGCGCACCGGCGCCACCAGCGCCCGCGTCGAGATCGCCAAGTCCGGCACGGTCGGCTGACCCGGCACCGCGGAAGCGGCCCGGCACCGGAGCTCCCGGTGCCGGGCCGCCGTGTTCCAGAGATCAGCCGAAGGCTTTGACCGCCTGGTAGTACGTCCAGGCGGTGCTGTTGCAGGCGGTGTTGGTGGCGCCGCTGTAATTGGCGCACACACGCTTCAGGTCCTCGTAGAAGGCGCTGTCGAGCCGGCTCTTGTTGGCCGAGAAGGCACCCATCGCCTTGTAGTTGCGGTAGCCGAAGTCATGGCGGGCACAGGAGTTCTGGAACGGGAAGCCGAAGGGGTTGTCCGGGGAGCTGCTGCAGTAGTCGGTGGACCAGTCGAAGCCGTAGGCAGCCCAGGCGCCCTGGTTGGCGCGGGCGGACGACCAGGCGTTGTAGCTGGAGGCGCTGGTCTGGGTCCAGCTGGAGAGTACCTGGGCCTTGTCGGCGGGAGCGGCTTGGGCGGGGACGGTGAACACGACGGTGGCGACGGCGGCGGCGGCGGTGGCGGCGAAGCCGGTCGTGATGCGGCGCATGGGTTCTCCAGTCACTGACGGGCGCGTCGGGACGCGCGGGCAGGAAAGTGCAACCGGATGCGGAACCGAACGGGTGGTGCCGTTGAACGAAGCCAGGATGGGGCCGCGAGCGTCTATGCGAGTAGATGCCGGACGGCAAAAATTACATGAACATGCCGACGTGCCGCTGACATGGATCGTCGACGGCACGTCAAGAGGCTGTCATGCGTGTCTGCTTCAGCGCCCCGCCGCCCCCGTGGTCGGCGCGTACGGCCTACGGGGCGTCAGACGGCCCCGGCTCGGCCTGTTCGGCCCGTTCGGCCGGGTGGGAGTGGTCGTGGTCCCACCGCGGGTGGTGGCGGCGTGCCCACTGCGGTGTGACGAACCCCGTACGCATCCCCAGTCGCGCCTCGGGGTCCTTGGCGGCCATCCACAGGTGGCCCGCCACCACGGCCGCCACCGCCAGGGCCAGCCAGTCGTGGACGAAGGTCGCGCCGGTACGCCACACGTCACCGCTCAGATGCGGGAACATCATCAGCAGCCCCGTGCCGAGCATGACAAGCACCGCGCCCGCGGCGAAGGACGCGTACAGCTTCTGACCCGCGTTGAACTTGCCCGCCGTGCGCCGGCCGTGGGGCACGCGGCGCAAGGCGTCGCGCAGCCAGCTTTGGTCGTACGGGGCGAACCGGTTGAGCAACCGCAGGTCGCTCCGCAGGGCACGGGAGGCGAGGCCCAGCAGGAGAGGCAGCGGCAGGACGATGCCGGACCACTCGTGGACGGTGACGACCAGTCGCCTGCGGCCCACGAGTTCCGCGAGCGGCGGCAGGTAGAGGGCCGCCGCCGTGCCGAGGCAGACGAGCATCAGGGCCGCCGTCGTGCGGTGCACCCAGCGCTCGGCGCGGGTGAACCGGCGCACGGTCTCAGGACGTGGGGTCATCGTGGCGTCCGTTCGAACGGCCGACCCAGGCGTCGACGTCGTAGCCATAGTGCTCCCAGTAGCCCGGTCGCACGTCCCGGGTGACCTCGATGCCCGAGAGCCACTTGGCGGACTTGTAGAAGTACATCGGCGCCACATAGAGGCGCACAGGGCCGCCGTGGGCGGTGGTGACGGGCTTGTCCTGCATCTTCAGGGCGACCAGCACATCGTCGCGGCGGGCCTGGTCCAGTGTGAGGCTCTCGCTGTAGACGCCGTCGAAGCACGTGAAGCGAACGGCCCCGGCGCCGTCCTGCACACCCGCGAGATCGAGGAGGTGGGACAGCCGCACTCCCTCGAAGGGCGTGCCGGGCACGCGCCACCCGGTCACGCACTGCACGTCGCGCACCAGCCGGGTCTGCGGCATCGCCCGGAGGTCGTCGAGGGTGTGCGTGGCCTTCCGGTCGACGAGGCCGGAGACGCTGAGGCGGTAGTCCGCCGCGTCCCGGTGGGGGACGGAGTCCGCCACGTTGTAGATGCGGAAGCCGCCGCCCCCGGGGAGCAGTCCGCTCAGCCCTGTCGGGTCCTTCCCCGCCACCTGCGAGAGCGCCGAGTCCAGGCCGTCCTGGGCGCGGCTGCCCAGCGCCACCCCGAGGGCGCCCAGCCCGAGTATCCCGAGCACCATGCGCCGGCCGACCGGCGTGCCCTTGTCGTTCATGCGTTTCACGGTAATCCCCCGCACAGCGTTCGCGGCGGGCCGGGACGGCGCCGTAAGCAGGGCGTAAGGCCTCCGTGACGGAGGAGCCGCCCCTGGGCGGGGGGCACGGCCCGCCCAGGGGCGGCCCGCCGGGTCGGTGGCCTCGGACCGGGCGCGGGCGGCGCGGAGGGGTTGGTCAGGCCGCTGCGGGGCTTCGCGCGCACGCCGTGCGGCCGGCGGTCCAGCCCCGCGGCGGCTGCGGCGACGTCCGGAACGGCGGCGCCGGAGGGATCGACGCGGCCGCGCCGGGCGGCTGTCAGCCACATCGGGTGAGCGCTGATACGCAGGGCAGCGAGGCCCGAACCGGACCCCACGGCCGCGAGCCGGCGGGCGCCTGCGACGGCGACGGCGTGCGGGCCGAGGAGCGAGGGGCCGAGTTCGGGCCGTCCGGGCGCCGCCCACGACGCGTGCCTGCGGCTCCGGCAGATGGTTCCAGCCCCTCCTCGTCCACGGTCGACAAGCCGGGCAGGTGCTGCCGCTCGGGGTCGCGATCGCCCGGCTCGACGAGTTCCTCGACCCGGCCTTCCTCGAGACCTGTCGGCGGGATCCGGACGGCCGCCTCGGTGAGCGGGCCCCTCAGGACCGCCGCACGCGCCGGCGGCGACCTGCCTACAGCACCCCGATCCGCTGAAGGGCGCGGGCCTGGCGGCCGGAGGCCCGCAGCGGCCAGTACAGGTAGCAGACGCCGCCCGGTCCGCTGAGCGGCTGCCCGTCGGCGGAGTAGCGCTTCGTCCTGAGCCAGGTGGTCTCGAACTGCGACCGCCGGTAGACGCGGCGCACCGCGGAGTTGTCGCGGCCCGCGGGGTCGTTGGCGATGACGTCGCCGTCGGCGGTGAAGCCGACGACGCACATCAGATGCCCGGAGGTGCTGTAACCGGCGCCGTCCAGTTCGGAGGCGAGGAAGGACTGGGAGGTCATCACCGGGATGCCCGCCCTGATCAGCCCTTCGACGTCGTCGAGTCCGCGCAGCCGCGTGACGACGCCGACCATGTCGCGGTAAGTGGCGGCGTAGGCCGCGTTGAACGGCCAGTTGCCGCAGCCCTCGTACTGGCTGTCGTAGGTGTGACGGGCGGCGTGGTCGACCTGGGGGTCGGCGTACGAGGGGTCCACCCAGGCCAGGTCGGCGGCGGACGGACCGCGGCCCCAGTACTCGATGGCCATCTGGGAGCCCGCCGGGCTGCACCAGGCCTCGCCGCCGTTGTCGTACTGCGGGTACTGGCCCTTGTGGATCTCCTGCGAGTAGCGCGGCACGGGCAGCTCGATCCCCCGCGCCACGCCCGGTTCTGACGTCGGCACGATGAACCGGTCGGGGATGTCGGAGGCCATGGCGCCGAGCCGCCAGACGGTGGGTGTGACCCGCGAGCCGGGGATCCGCAGCAGGGTGAGCCGCAGCCGGTACGAGGCGAGCCGCAGGCCCGAGAGGGGGTCGTCGACGGCGAGCGTGTCGGTCCGGACGCTGCTCCTGCCGTCCCCCTGGCCGTCGACGGAGGTGCGCATGATGTCGCCGTCGCCCGAGGCCCAGCGGCCCATCGCGTACCACGGGGAGCGGCTGCCGTCGGTGTAGCCGGCGCGCAACTCGACCTGGATCCAGGTGCCGGGAGGTGTGCGGGCGTTCCACGAGGGGACGATCTCGGTCGCCGGGCGCCGCGGGGTGTGCTCGGGGGAGGTCCAGGTGGCGGTCTCCCACACCGCGGTGGTGCGGGTGTGCGGATCGGCGTACTCCACCCGGGCCGTGGGGCGCAGGATCACCACGCCGGGCCGCGGTCCGGGCACGACCCCCGTGCCGGAGTCCCACCCCTGGTGCCAGTCGGCCGACCGGGTCCAGGCGCGGTAGTTCACGGCGGCCGTGTCGCCGGAGCGGGCGCCCGGCCCGCCCGTCACGGGACCCGCCAGGTCGCGCCCCCCGGGGCCGGACGCGGCGAGAGCCCGCGGGGCCGTCGTCGCCGCGGCTGCCGCGACGGCCGCGGCCAGCACCGTACGACGCGGGGTCGGTCGGATCATGGCGGTTGTCCCCCTGTCCTGGGTGTGGACGAGCGGTGCGGCACCGCACAACGGTCGGTCCACGCGCGTGGTTCGTCCAGCGCCGCCGAGGACTTCCGGGCACGTCCACGAGTCGAAACCTCTGACACAGGGAAAGGCCGGACCCGACGGACCGTCAAGCACATCGCCGCCGTTTTCACCCGATTCCTCATATTGACCTACCGAAAGCGCGGCGAACGGTGTGTCACCCGGGAACTCCCCCGGGCGAATGGGACTCTGGCGCGGCCGGCCGACGACCCCACGCAGCCGGGAAGGAATCGCACGATGGCACCTGCCGCCGCCAGGGGCGGACGCACGCTGGCCGGCCTCGCTCTCCTCGTCACCGGTGCCGCCGGCTGGCAGGCGTCCGCGGGCGAGGCGGTCACACCGCCCCCGCCTGCGTGCTCGACGTCAGTGCCGTTCCGGTCCGGGACGGAGGGCTACCACACCTTCCGCATCCCGGCGGTCGTGCGCGTCGGCGAGGCGACGCTCCTGGCCTTCGCCGAGGGGCGCCGCGACTCGGCGGCGGACGACGGCGACATCGACGTCGTGCTCCGGCGGTCCCCCGACGGCGGCTGCACCTGGGAACCCCTCCAGGTGATCGCCGACGCCGGCACCGAGACCTTCGGCAACCCCGCCCCGGTGGTGGATCCCCGCACGGGGCGCGTCGTGCTGCTGATCTGCCGCGACACCGGCCAGGAACGGCTCGTCCACGAACTGCACAGCGAATCGGACGGCCGGTCCTGGTCCCCGCCCCGCGACATCACCTCCACCGTCAAACCGGCCGGTTGGCGCTGGTACGCGACCGGTCCGGGGCATGCCATCGCCCTGAGCGGCGGCCCGCACGCCGGACGGCTGCTGGTGCCCGCCAACCACACGTCCGTCCTGGCCGGCGGCACCGAGCACGGCGCCCACGCCCTGTACAGCGACGACGGCGGCCGGAACTGGCACATCGGCTTCGTCCAGACGCCGCGCGGCGACTGGCTCAACCTCAACGAGAGCACCATGGCCGAGCTCCCGGACGGCCGGGTCTACATCAACAGCCGCGACGACCGCGGACTTTCCGCCCCCACCCGCGCCGACGCCTACAGCCTGGACGGCGGGCTGAGCATCGACGGCGTCTTCCGGCCGCAGGGCGCCCTGAAGGGCCCCGAGGTGCAGGGCAGTGTCCTGCGCACCCGCACCGGGGCCCTGGTGTACTCGGGCCCGGCCGACCCCGCGCGGCGCCGCCTGATGACCCTGCGGGTCAGTGACGACCAGGGCGCGTCATGGACGCCTGGACCACCCGTCAGCGACCTTCCCGCGGCCTACTCCGACCTCGTCGAACTCGCCGACGGCACGCTCGGGCTGCTCTACGAGACCGGACGCGTCTCCCCGTACGAGTCGGTGGTGTTCACGCGGTTGACACAAGGGCCGAACGGGTGGCTCCCCACAACCGGGGGCACCACGCTTCGTTGAGCAGGGTCCACAGAGCAATCTTCCAAAAGGAGAACGAATGATGCGCATCGCGAAGGCCGCGGCCCTGACCGCCGTCGCCGGCGCCACCGTACTGGGTGCCGCCGGTGCCGCCGGCGCCACGGACCACGGTCGCGGCTACGACCACGGCGGTGCCTCGGCGCAGGCCGCCGCCGTCGGCTCGCCCGGTGTCGCCAGCGGCAACGTCATCCAGATCCCGGTCAGCGTGCCGATCAACCTGTGCGGCAACACCGTCAACATCCCCGGGCTGCTCAACCCCGCGATCGGCAACGTCTGCGTCAACGCGTGATCCGCGCCCTCATGAGGGCGCAGGCCGACATGCCGAGGGGCGTACGGGAGACCTCCCGTACGCCCCTCGGGCCGAGTGCGCCGCGCAGCCGCACGCGGTCGCCTCACCGGCGCCGGCCGCCGGCTCAGGCGGAGTGGGCGGCCATCTCCTCGGCCAGCGCGGCCGCGAAGGAGTCCACGTCCTCCTCGGTCGTGTCGAACGAGCACATCCAGCGGACCTCGCCGGTCGACTCGTCCCAGAAGTAGAAGCGGTACCGCTTCTGCAGCCGTTCGCCGACCTCCCGCGGCAGTCGCGCGAAAACCGCGTTGGCCTGGACGGGACGGACGACGGTGACGCCCTCGACGTCGCGGACGGCCGACTCCATTCGCCTGGCCATCGCATTGGCGTGGGCGGCGCTGCGCAGCCACAGGTCGCCGGCGAGCAGCGCCTCGAACTGCACCGAGACGAAGCGCATTTTGGAGGCGAGCTGCATGGACAGCTTCCGGATGTGCTTCATCGCCCGCACCCGCTGCGGGTTCAGCACCACGACGCACTCGCCCAGCAGCAGCCCGTTCTTGGTGCCGCCGAAGGACAGGACGTCCACGCCCGCGTCGGTGGTGAAGGCGCGCATCGGCACCCCGAGGGTGGCCGCGGCGTTCGCGATCCGCGAGCCGTCGAGGTGGACGGCCAGGCCCCGCTCGTGGGCGTGGTCGCAGATCGCGCGGATCTCCTCGGGCGTGTAGCAGGTGCCCAGTTCGGTGGACTGCGTGATCGAGACGACCTGCGGCTGCGCGCGGTGCTCGTCGTCGAAGCCCCAGGCCTCCCGGTCGATCAGCTCCGGGGTGAGCTTGCCGTCGGGGGTGGGCACACTGAGCAGCTTCAGGCCGCCCACCCTCTCCGGGGCGCCGCCTTCGTCCACGTTGATGTGGGCGGAGGCGGCGCAGACGACCGCGCCCCAGCGCTCGGTCAGCGCCTGCAGGGCCACGACGTTGGCGCCGGTGCCGTTGAAGACCGGGAAGGCCTCGGCCCGCGGGCCGAAGTGGCCGCGGAAGACCTCCTGCAGGTGGTCGGTGTACTCGTCCTCGCCGTAGGCGACCTGGTGGCCGCCGTTGGCAAGGGCGATCGCCGCCAGCACCTCGGGGTGGACGCCCGCGTAGTTGTCGCTGGCGAAGCCCCGGACCCGGGGGTCGTGGCGCCGGACCGCGTCGGTCGGGTGTGCGGTCACGGACGGGGTGTCAGCCACTGGCGGGTTCCGTTCACTTCCTCGGCGGGCCGGCTCCACACATCGGCGATGGCGTCGGCCAGATCGGTCACATCGGTGAAGCCCGCGAACTTGGCGTTCGGGCGCTCCTCGCGCATCTGCTCGTGCACCAGTGCCTTGATCACCAGGACGGTGGCCGCGGCGGTCGGGCCCTGCTCTCCCGCGAGCTTGCGGAAGGAGTCGCCCATCGCCAGCGTCCACGCCTCCGCGGCGGCCTTGGCCGCGGCGTACGCCGCGTTGCCCGCGGTGGGCTGGGTGGCCCCGGCGGCGCTGATCAGCACAAAGCGCCCGACGGGGCTGGCGAGCAGGCCGTCGTGGAAGGCCAGCGACGTGTGCTGGACGGTGCGGATCAGCAGCTTCTCCAGGAAGTCCCAGTCCGCGAGGTCCGTCTCCGGGAAGGAGGCCGAACCGCGCCAGCCGCCGACCAGGTGGACCATGCCGTCGATCCGCCCGTGCTCCTTCTCGATGCGGCCGGCCCACTCGCGGGTGGCGTCCAGGTCGAGCAGGTCGACGATGTCGCCTGTGATCCGGGCGCCGCCGGAATCGAAGCGGGCCAGGTCCACGGCCTCGGCGAGCCGCTCCGGATTGGCGTCCGCGGCGATGACCCAGGCGCCGGCACGGGCGAGCCGCTGCAGCGTCGCGCGCCCCGCCGGGCCGCCGGCCCCCGCCACCGCGATCACCGCTCCGGCCAGGGGTCCCCTGGCCGCCTCGTTGGCTTCCGTCATTGCCGCCGCCTCCTCGCCTGGATCGGTCACGCGGCCACCTGGTCGGTGCCGTGGGCCGTGATGCCCTTGGTCGAGGCGATCACACCACGGAGCTTCTTGGCCAGCGCCTCGTAGAACATGCTGAGCGGGAACTCGTCCGGCAGCACCTCGTCCACGAGCTTCCGCGGCGGCAGGTCGAGGTCGAGGGCCTGCGGTCCCTTGGCCCAGACGGAACCGGGGTGCGGCGAGAGGTACTCCGCGACGAGACCGTAGGCCGCGAACCAGTGCACGAGCTTGGGGCGATCGATGCCGTCCCGGTACAGCTTCTCGATCTCGGCGCAGAGCTGGTTGGTCACCCGCGGGGCGCGCTGCCAGTCGATGTGGAGCTTGTTGTCCGTCCAGCGTACGGCGTCGTGCTTGTGCAGGTAGGCGAAGAGCAGCTGGCCGCCGAGTCCGTCGTAGTTGCGGACGCGGTCGCCGGTGACCGGGAAGCGGAAGAGGCGGTCGAAGAGGATCGCGTACTGGACGTAGCGGCCCATGCCGTGGCCCTCGGCCTCCAGTTGCACGGCCTCCTTGAAGCTTGTGAGGTCGCAGCGCAGCTCCTCCAGGCCGTACATCCAGAACGGCTGCCGCTGCTTGATCATGAACGGGTCGAAGGGCAGGTCGCCGTGACTGTGCGTGCGGTCGTGGATCATGTCCCACAGCACGAAGGTCTGCTGGCTGAGGTCCTGGTCGCCGAGGAGCTCGCTGGCGTCCTCGGGGAGCTCCACGCCCAGGGTGTCCACGGCGGCGCGGCTCACCGCGCGGAAGCGGGCGGCCTCGCGGTCGCAGAAGATGCCTCCCCAGGTGAAGCGTTCCGGCGCCTCGCGGACGGCGACGGTCTCGGGGAAGAGCACCGCCGAGTTCGTGTCGTACCCGGGGGTGAAGTCCTCGAAGGTGATCGGCACGAAGAGGGGGTTGTCGTAGCGGGTGCGCTCGAGCTCGGCCAGCCACTCCGGCCAGACGACACGCAGCGCGACGGCCTCCAGATTGCGGTCCGGGTTGCCGTTCTGCGTGTACATCGGGAACACCACGAGGTGCTCCAGGCCGTCCTGGCGGTCGGCCGCCGGGTGGAAGGCCAGCAGCGAGTCGAGGAAGTCGGGCACCGCGAAGCCGCCCTCGGCCCAGCGGCGCAGATCCGCGACCAAGGCCTCGTGGTAGGCCTTGTCGTGCGGGACGAGCGGGGAGAGGTCCTCGACGGCGCGGACCACCCGGTCCAGGGCGCTCTCGACGGCGGCGCGCTCGGGGGCGCCCTGGGCGGAGAAGTCGATCGAGCCGTCCTTGCTCTGCCAGGGGCGGATCTCCTCCACCGCCTGCTTGAGGACCGCCCACGCCGGGTCCTGGACGATGCCGCCGCGGGATCCGCCGGTCGCGCTGCCGACCGCCGTGTCCACCGAGGCCGCTACCGGCGACAGAATTTCCGCCATGACCCCTCCTTCGCTGAAGAACCTTTTGTCGGCCCACCGTATATACGCCAGCTTCTCTCGTTCAAGTGGGAGCGGAGGAGAATCTTCCGCGAACGGGCCCCGCGGCCGGGAATCCTCCTGCGGAGGGCCGCGCCGTTCATCGCGCGTTCCGCCGTGCGCCGCAAGGGGCCGCTAGGCTGCGCGGTGTCCGTCGACCACCCGCAGCACCAGCACGGAAGCGTTCTGCCTTGAGCTTTCTCACTGTCGGCCATCGCGGTGTCATGGGCGTCGAGCCCGAGAACACCCTCCGCTCCTTCGTGCGCGCCGAGCGCGAGGACATGGACCAGATCGAGCTCGACCTGCACCTCAGCAAGGACGGCGCTTTGATCGTCATGCACGACGAGGAGGTCGACCGCACCACGGACGGCTCCGGACGGGTCGGCGACCTCACCCTGGACGAGCTGCGCGGGCTGGACGCGGGCCACGGCGAGCGCATCCCGGTGTTCGAGGAGGTGCTGGACGCGGTCACGAAGCCGATCCAGGCCGAGATCAAGGACGTCGCGGCGGCCCGCGTCCTGGCCGGGCTGATGCGCGAGCGCGACCTGGTCGAGCGCGTCGACGTGCTGTCCTTCCACGACGAGGCCCTGGCCGAGATCCGCGAACTGCTGCCCGACGCCCGCACGGTGCTGGTCGCCCAGGGCCCGATGGGCTCGGAGATCGTCACCCGGGCCCAGGCGGTCGGGGCGGGGCTGGTAAGCCTCAGCCTGCGGCGGATCAGCCTGGCGCTGGTGCAGGAGTGCCACCGCGCGGGCATCTCGGTGATCGCCTGGACGGTGAACTCCCCGGCCGATCTGGCGCTGGCCCGGGCCCTCGGGCTGGACGGCGCCGTCACCGACCTGCCGGCGGTCAAGCGCGCGGTCGAGAGCGGCCTCGTCGACTGGTGACCCTGCCCGGGCGGGCGGGCCGCCGCGGGCCGGGTCAGCCGAGCTTCTTGACCAGCAGCTCGAAGGCGAGGTCGTCGCGGGTGGGCAGCCCGAACCGCGCGTCGCCGTAGGGGAACGGGCTGGTGCGGCCGGTCCGCACGTAGCCGCGGCGCACGTACCAGGCGATCAGGTCCGCGCGCTGGGTGATCACCATCATGTGCATCTCGTCCGCCACCCACTCCTCGCGGGCCAGCCGCTCCGCCTCGGCGAGCACCAGCTTGCCCATGCCGCCGCCCTGGAGGGCCGGACGCACGGCGAACATCCCGAAGTAGGCGTGCCCGTCGCGGTTCTCCAGCTGGCAGCAGGCCACGACGGCGCCGTCCGACTCGACCGCGAGGATCAGGCTCCGCTCGCCCTCGATGACGGCCGCCACGCCCTCGGGATCGGTGCGCTGGCCTTCGAGCAGGTCCGCCTCCGTCGTCCACCCGGTGCGGCTCGACTCGCCGCGGTACGCCGACTCGATCAGCGCGACGAGCGCGGGAACGTCCTCGCGGGTGGCGGTACGGAAGACGGGGCGGGCGACGGGCTGTGCGGTCTCCATGGCGGGGGCGTCCTCTCTTCGGCGGTGGTTCGTCCCGAGGTTAGCCGTTCGTGCCGGGAGGCGGCACAAAGCGCCTGGCCTCCACGTGCCGCACGAACTCCTCGGGCGGCGCGCACCCCCGCCGGCGCACCCACCGCTCCCAGGCCAGGTCCCACGTCCAGAAGCCGTCGGTGGCCCGCCCGGGGCGGACATACGCGTAAGGTCCCTCGGCCAGCGGATCCGGGGCGGGGCCGGCGGCGGCGACGAGTACCCGGCCTGCCGCAAGGCAGTCGGCGAGCGGTTCGCGCGACTCCTCGGGCAGGCTGCCCGGGACAAGGGGCACCTCGCGGCCCCTGCCGCGGCCGACACGGGCGGGAGCGGCGGCGAGGACCGGTCGGCCGTGGGCGGCCGGGTTGGCGGGTCAGCTGCGGCCTGGGGAGGTGGCGAAGCGCTTCTCGCCCGAGGGCGGCTTTCCGGCCTCCAGCGTGACGGCGAACCCGCCGACCCGCAGGCGGGCGGCCAGCAGCGCCGTCTCGGGTTCCGTCCCCCGCTCGCCCTCCGCGGCGAGCGCCCGCAGCCGTCCGCGGACCTCGGCGAGCGGCACACCGAACACCTCGCGCACCGTCTTGAAGGCACGCGCGGCCGCGCTGCCGGGCAGCGGCTCGGCGCGCAGCACCACCTCGCCGTGGGCGGCGATCAGGGCGGCGCTGACGTGACCGGGGACCTCGCCGCGTCCGCACCCCACCTCGCCGGCTCCGCATACTTCGCAGCCGCTCTCCACGCTCCAGTGCAGGACGCCGTCGATGACGCGCACACCGGCGTGGTAGCCGGCCTCGGCGCCGCAGCGCGTGCAGGTCGTGAACAGCGGGGCGATCGCGCCGGGGCCGTGGTCCATGTCGGGCAGCCTCGCGCAGCCGGGGTCCTCGTGTCAGCCGGTTTTCCCGGCGGCGCGTGGGTAGCTTCGGGCCCGTGACGAACGTACTGAGCAGCCGGATCCTGCTACGGCCGACGGATCTCGAGCGGTCCCGCGCCTTCTACCGCGACGACCTGGGGCTGGCGGTCTACCGCGAGTTCGGGCCGTGGGAGGAGCGCGGCACCGTGTTCTTCCTGGGCGGGGGCTTCCTGGAGGTCTCGGGGCACGCCGACGGCCCGCCCGCCCCGGGGCGGCTCCAGCTGTGGCTTCAGGTCGAGGACGTGGCGGAGTGCCACCGGCGGTTCGCGGGGCGCGGGGTCCCCGTCGTGCGGGAGCCCGTGCGCGAGCCCTGGGGGCTGATCGAGATGTGGATCGAGGATCCCGACGGACACCGGATCGTCATCGTGGAGGTACCCGCGGACCACCCGCTCCGCTACCGCGCCTGATCTCCGCGCTCTGCGCCCGGTTCCGTCCCCGGCGGAGGCCGGAGGTCGGGGGCGGCCGTGTCACTCAGGACGACTGGCGGGTACGGGGTTCCCCCCGCCCGGCCACGGCCCTCTCACCGCGCGTCACGAGACACCGCGACGCCGCGGGACGACCGCCGCCGGTCATCAGCCCACCCCGTCCACCCCGGTCTCGGCGCAGGCCGCCGCGAACCGGCGGACGCCCTCGGCGATCTCCTCGGTCCCGCTGGTGTCCGCGAAGCTGAGGCGCACATAGGGGGCCGGCGCCTCCGCGGCGAAGTAGGGGCGGCCGGGGGCGACGGCGACACCCGCCCGCAGCGAGGCAGCGGCCAGGGCGGACTCGTCCGTGCCGTCCGGGAGCCGGAGCCACAGCTGATAGCCCCCGGTGGGGGCGCGCAGGGCGGACGCGAGCCCCGGCACGTCGCGGTGGAGGGAGGTCAGCATCGCGTCACGGCGGCCGGCCAGGCCCGCGCGGACGGCCCGCAGATGGCGTGGCCAGGCGGGGGCGCCGACGAGTTCGAGGGTGGCCTCCTGGAGCGGGCGCGGCACGAAGAAGCTGTCGACGATCTGGATGGCGCGCAGCCGCTCCATGACCGGGCCCCGGGCGACGAGCGCGCCGACGCGCAGACTGGGCGAGGTGGGTTTGGTCAGCGAGGTGACGTGGACGACCGTGCCGTAGGGGTCGTCCACGACCAGTGGTGCCGGTGGCTCGGCGCCGTGGCCGAGTCGCCGGGCGAAGTCGTCCTCGACGAGGAAGGCGCCGGAAGCGTGGGTGATCTCGGTGATGCGGCGGCGGCGGTCGGCGGCGAGGACGGCGCCCGTGGGGTTCTGGAAGAGCGGCTGACAGAAGAAGACCCGGGCGCCGGTGGCGGCGAAGGCGTCGGCGAGCAGGTCGGGGCGCACGCCGTCGTCGTCCATGGGGACGGGGACGGGACGCAGCCCGGCGGCGCGGGCGACGGCCATGGCGCCGGGGTACGTCGGCGACTCGACGAGCACCGGCGAACCGGGCGGGGCGAGCGCGCGCAGGGCGGTGGTGAGCGCGGCCTGGCCCCCCGCGGTGATCAGCACGTTGGCGGGGCCGAGGGCGCCGCCCGGGCCGCCCGTCTCGCGGGCGAACCAGGCCCGCAGCGCCGTCAGCCCCTCCGGCGGAGGCATGTCCCACGCGCCGGGGCGGTGGGCGGCCCGGGCGAGCGCGGCGCCGAGTGCGCGCCCGGGCTGGAGCGAGTCGTGCAGATAGCCGCCGTTGAACGCGATGACCCCGGGCGGGGGGACAGCGAGGCTGGCGATCACTCCGGAGGCGTCGACGACCCTGGGCGCGGGTTCGCCGTACTGCTCCTCGGCGGTGAGCGCGACCTGCTGCCAGGAGGTGTCCACGGCGCGGGAGTCGCCGGGTGTGCGACGGGCACGGTAGGAGCCGGCGCCGGGACGGGTGACGACCAGGCCCTCGGCGGCGAGCGCCGCCAGGGCCCGGGTGACCGTGACGGGGCTGACGCCGAAGCGCTCGACGAGGTCACGGCTCGACGGCAGCTTCTCACCGGGCGAGTAGCGGTGAAGCTCGTGCCGCAGAGATTCCGCGAGATTCTCGGAGCTGCTACCGTCATTCATGACAGCAAATAATAGCGCTACCGTCGTTCAGCCGATAGCGGCCGGCAGCCGTGGGGCAGGCACCGCGCTCGCCGGGCTCGGCGTCGCCGCCTTCTCCCTGACGTTTCCCGCGACGCATTGGGCGCTCACGGGCTTCGGCCCCTGGACCGCCACCACTGTCCGGGCCGTACTGGCGGCGGTGGTGGCGGCCCTGTGCCTCGCACTGGCGCGGGCGCCGCGGCCCGATCGCCGTCACTGGGCCGGGCTCGCGGTCGTGGCGCTCGGCGTCGTCCTAGGATTCCCCCTGCTGACCACCCTGGCGCTGCGCACCACCGACACCTCGCACGCCGCGGTCGTCGTGGGCGCGCTGCCGCTGGTCACCGCCGTGTCCGCCGCCGTGCGCGTCGGGACGCGCCCGTCCAGGACGTTCTGGTCGGCGGCCGTCGCGGGCGGGGCGATCGTGGTGGGCTTCGCCGTGTGGCAGGGAGGCGGCGGCGTGACCACGGGCGACCTCTTCCTCTTCGCGTCGCTGCTGGTCTGCGCGGCGGGATACGTCGAGGGCGGACGGCTGGCCTCGGTCATGCCGAGCTGGCAAGTCATCGGCTGGGCGCTGGTCGGCGCGCTGCCCCTGACGGTGCCCGCCGCGGGGGTGGCGCTCGCGCTGGAGCCCGCGCACCTCGGCGGCAGCGCGGTGGCCGGCCTGCTCTGGGTCTCGGTCGTGTCCCAGTTCCTCGGGCTGATGGTCTGGTACCGGGGCATGGCCGCCATCGGCGTCGCGCGGGCCAGCCAGCTGCAGCTCGCCCAGCCGCTGCTGACGCTGGTCTGGGCGGCCGCGCTGCTCGGCGAGGATCTGGGCGCGCTGACCGCGCCCGCCGCGCTGGCGGTCCTGGTCTGCGTTGCCGTCACCCAGCGGGGTCGCGGCTGAACCGGGCGCCGCCCGCCGCGCTCCCCCGGTACGCCCGTGCGCTGGAGTGTGCGCCGCCGGGTACGGGCATCCTCCGGGCAGGAGCCGAAGGAGGGCCGCTCATGCACGGACCGCCGCTGGTGGCCTGGCTGCTCGTGGTGCTCGGCGCCGCCACGGGTGCGTACTGCCTGTTCCGCACCCGGCGCGGCTGCCCCGGCACCGGGCCCGACGTGCGGCGGGTGGCGCGCGCTGAGGCGCTGATGGGGCTGGGCATGGCCGTGATGGCGGTGCCGGTGTCGGTTCTCGCCCCGCCGCTGTGGGTCTCGGCGGCTTTCGGCCTGGTCTTCGGCGTGGCCGCGGTGCGCGCGCTTCTGCTGGCCCGGCACGGCGCGCACCACCTGCACCACGCGGTGGGCGCGGGGGCGATGGTCTACATGGCGGTGGCCATGGCCGAGGCGGGTGCCGCGGGCGCCGCCGGCGCGGCGCATGCCGGCCACACGCCGGCCGGGTCGCCCGCGGCGACCGGGCTGCTGCTGGTGTACTTCGCGGTCTACGTCCTCGCGGCGGGCGTGCGCCTGGTCTCGGTCCCCGCCACCGTGGCGGCGGCCGGCACGGCGGCCGCCGGGGGCGGCGTGCCGGTGGGGCACGCGCCCGAACTGGCCTCGGCGTGCCGCGTGTCCATGGCGATAGGGATGTTCGCCATGCTGCTCACCTTGTGATCGCGGTGAGCTCCTCGCCGGGTGATCGCAGTGAGGCGCGTCACTTTCCGGCCGAGTACCGTACCCGTGCGCGACGACGCCCTCATAGTCTGGCGGCATGACCGTCCCGCTCGTGCTGCTCCTGCTCGGTGCGGCGGCGGCCGCCACGGCACCGCGCCTGCTCATCCGAGCCGTCTGGCCCGAGCGGGAACCGGTACTGGCCCTGTGGGTGTGGCAGTGCGTGGTCGGCGCGGTCCTGCTGTGCCTGTTCCTGGCCATGGCCCTCAGCGCCTCCGCCACGTGGACGTCGCTGCGCGAGGGGCTGTTCGCCTTCGCCCCCCATGGCGTCGTCGAGGCGTACGAACTGCACGGATACGGGCCCTGGGCGCCTTACCTGGCAATTGCGCTGGCCTGTGGCGGCGCCTGGACGGCCGCCATGCTCGCCCGTGAGATCCGCGGGGCCCGCGCCCGGCAGCGGGCCCGCCGCGCGGAACTGCGCGCCCGCTCGCCGCGGCTGCCAGGAGAGGCCGCCACCCCGGAAGAGCGGCTGGTCGTCCTGGAGAGCGAGCGCCCGGACGTCTGGTGGCTGACCGGCCCCCGGCCGCAACTGGTCGTCACCACGGCGGCACTGCGCCGCCTGAAGGGGCGCCGGCTCGACTCCGTCCTCGCCCACGAACAGGGCCACGCGCGGGCCAGGCACGACGTCCTGCTGCACTGTGCGGGCGCGCTGGCCGCGGGCTTCCCGCAGGTGCGGGTCTTCGCCGGGTTCCGCGACCAGGTGCACCGGCTCGTCGAACTGGCCGCCGACGATATCGCCTCGCGTCGCTTCGGGCGGCTCACCACAGCTCTGGCCCTGGTCGAACTCAACGAGCACCGCGGCGTGTTCGGCCCCTGCCCGACGCCGGACGCGCAGGTGCCCGTCCGCGTCAGCCGGCTGCTGGACCCGGCGCCGCGCCTCACCCGGCTCGGGCGCGCCCATCTCTCCGCGTGCGCGCTGCTGATCCCGGTCGTGCCACTGCTCGTGGCATTCGGCCCGGGGATCGGGGCTCTCACGTAGCCTCGGCTCCATGGACGCTCCTCCCGCGCCGGCCGACGTCCGGGACGACACCGACCGGACCCTGCGCCAGACGTGCCTGAGCCAGTGCGCGGCGGCCTCCGCCGCCTTCCTGCTGCTGCTCGGGCTCGTCGCGGCGCACTGGGGGCCACTGCTCGCCGCCGACCGCGGCATCGCGGTGGAGCTGCACTCCGTCGCGGTGCGGCACCCGGGCTGGACCCGGCTCAACCGAGTCCTGACCGACTGGGTGTGGGATCCGGTGACGATGCGTCTGGTGCTGCTCGCGGCCGTCGTGTGGCTGGTGGTACGGCGCGAGAACCGGCAGGCCCTGTGGCTGGTGCTGGCCGGCGCCGTCGGCTGGGTGCTGCAGGCGGCCGCCAAGGTCCTCGTCGGCCGGCAACGCCCGCGCTGGCCCGACCCCGTCGACTCGGCCTCCTTGCCGGCCTTCCCCTCGGGCCACGCAACGACGGCCGCGCTCGTCTGCGGCGCGCTGCTGTGGCTGCTGCTGCTCCGCCGGCCGGCCCGCTCCCTCTGGTGCGTGGCGGCCTGTGCCGTCGCCTTTGTGTCGGTCGCCGGTGTCGGCTTCACCCGCGTCTATCTCGGCGTGCACTGGCCCTCGGACGTCGTGGGGGGCTGGTTGCTGGCGGCGGCCGTGCTCGCCGCCACGGCCGCGCTCTGCGAGCCGTGGCGCACGGGCGCGGCGGAACCGGACCGGCCGTCCTCCTGAGGCGTCGACGGATTCTGGCGATGCGCCCGGCATCACCCTGCAGATGCGTCACGCGATGGCCGCGGCGCCCCCGCAGACGCCCCCAGCGCCTGCACCTGCGCATAGGAGAGGGGCGCGGGTTCCACCTGACGGCCGTCGCGGACAGCGCTCGCGGTGGCCGCGGCCGCCGCCAGGGCCGTGCGGTAGAGAAGAGAGCCGAGGCTGATCCTCCGGACGCCCAGCGCGGCCAGTTCAGTGACGGTGGGTCCGTTCGGCGTGTAGAGGATGTTCAACGGGACGGTAAGGGTCGCCACCAGGGAGGCGATCCCGTCCGGGGCGGACAGTCCTGGCACGAAAGCCCCGTCCGCGCCGGCCTGTTCGTACTCCGCGAGCCGGGTCCCGGTCTCCTCCAGCCGGCACCCGAGCCAGTGGGTGTCGGTGCGAGCGTTCACGAACAAAGGGGGCACGGCGACCTTGACCGCAGCGATCTTCGCGGCGTGCGCTCCCACCGGAGCGAGGGTGCCGTCCGCGCGCCCGTCCTCGAGGTTGATCCCCGCGGCGCCCGCCTCATGCAGCCTCGCGGCCAGCTCGGCCACTGCCTGCGGGTCGTCGCTGAAGCCCCCTTCGATGTCCACGGTGAACAGAAAGGAGCCACCTTTGAGTCGGCGGGCCAGCGCCAAAGTCTCCTCCGCCGTCGCCGCCGCCCCGTCCGGCAGGCCCGCGGCCGCGGCGACGCCGAGGCTCGTGGTGCCGATCGCCGGGAAACCCTGCGCCGCCAGAACAGCCGCTGAGGCACAGTCCCAGGCGTTGGGCAGCAGCAGCGGCGCCTCCTGGTCGTGCAATGCGGCGAAGGCGGTACGCGGGCGGCGGAGCAGGCCGTCGGCCAGGGCGAGGGCGTGCGGCCGGCCGGGGCAGGCCCTCGGCGGTGCGCCGAAGGCGAGGGGCACCGGGTGCACCCGGTTGGCCGCCGAGAGGTCGAGGAGCACCCTGTCCCCCTCGGCGATCTCGCGGCCGCCGACACGGGTGGCACAGGCAGCGACCCGGCGCATGGCCGGTACCGGCGGGGCCTGCCGGAGCACCCGGGCCACCGGTACGTCGCTGCCGGCCGCGGCCGCCGCCTCCACCAGCGCGGCCGTCGCGGCGCAGGCCTGCACCAGTAGTCCGATACGGGCCGCGGCGGCCTCCAGGGCGCCTTCGTCCGCCGACGCCGGCACCAAGGACGCGACCAACCGGGCCACCGCTTCGTCCGCGGCCGCGTCTGCACCTCCGAAATAGGCTCCCGCGACGACGGTCACCGCCTCCGCGACCGCCCCGGGCTCCGGCATGCCCAGTGCCTCGGCAAGGGTGCGCACCACCCGTGTCCGGACCTCTCCCTCAGGCCGGGCCGCGACCGCCCGCCGCAGTTCGGCGGGGTCCAGCCGCGCCAGTTCGGCCTCCACCAGGGCCCGCCGTCGCCGGTGCGACGCACCGGAGCTGAACCGGGCCACGGTGGCGCGCAACCACGCGACGTCGATCCCGGCCGGACCCCCTTCCGCAGCCGGCAGTTCCGGGACGAGCGCCGGGTGGGCTGCCGCCGCAGCAATGTCGTCATAATGGTCGAAGCGATGCGTCGTAGGCGTCACGTCCCCGAACCTAGAGCCGGAACAGTTCGGCACCCTCCGAACCGTCCTTGCGTCACCATGGCCTCATGTCCTCACTCGCCGAGACCGCCGGCCTGTTCGCCGACCGCACCAGGGCCGTCTTCTGCCAGGCTCTTCTCGACGGCCGCGCCTGGACGGCGGGCGAGCTCGCCCGGCACGCCGGGGTGCGGCCCTCCACCGCAAGCGAGCACCTGTCGCGGCTCATCGCGGGTGGGGTCCTGACCGAGGAACGCCAGGGCCGGCACCGCTACGTCCGGCTGTCCGGCCCGGAGGCGGCGGCTCTGGTCGAAGCCCTCTCCTCGTACGCCCCGGACGCCCCTCGGGCACGGAGCCTGCGCGAGTCGGTGCGGCTCAGCGCCGAGGCACGTGCCCGCACCTGCTATGACCACTTGGCGGGGCGACTGGGCGTGGCCTTGGCCGACGCCATGGTCGTCCGGGGCCTGGTCGCCACCGGCTCCGGGCTCGCTGTCACCCTGGAAGGGCGGGCTTGGCTGGCCGGCGCGCTGGGCTACCGGCAGCCTCCGGGATCCCGGCGGCCCCTCGTACGGGCTTGCCTGGACTGGACGGAGCGCCGGCACCATCTCGCCGGATCGCTGGGCGCGGCCCTGTGCGCCACCGCACTGGACGAGCAGTGGGTGCGGCGAGTCGGCTCCGGGCGCGCTGTGAAGGTGACGGAGCTAGG
>NZ_JBYIQP010000003.1:0-152729 GCF_057707665.1 Actinacidiphila sp. bgisy167
GCCGCCTATCCGCGCGACCTCTTAGTTAGCCGAACGCGGCCCTCACGGCAAGGCCGGTCGCGGACGACGGCGGTCGGCGAGCCGACCGCCCGCGTGACTGACGCAGCGTCGGCTTCTGCCTCATGCACCGGCGCGGGCCGAAACGCGGGTGGAGCGCGGCGGGGCCCCGCCCGGACCGGTCAGGTGGAACTGCCGGTCCGAACGGGGCCCTGGAACGGGACGGTGCGGCGGCTCCTGGGTGCCGCCGGCAGCCAGCTCCCTCAGGCGAGCTTCACCCGGAAGACCTGCTGCGTCTCGTCGCGCTGGGTGCGGGTCGCGCCGCGGTCGCTGGTGAACACCACGACACCGCGGTGCAGGGCAGGCCAGGTGTTGTTGCCCTGCCGGCTCACCTGGGTGGCCGCGGACCAGCCCTTCTTGCGGTCGAGGGTGGCGGTGAGGACCTTCCACCGCCAGTCGGCCGAGCGGGAGTCGTACCAGACGGCGCGGACCGTGCCGTCGGGGTCCACCCCGAGCCTGGCCCGCTGGCTCATCGCGTCGGCGTCGAGGGCGACGTTCTCGAACGCCGTCCACGTGGTGCCGCCGTCGGTGGAGCGGCTCGCCCGCAGCTGGAGGTTGGCGCCGGAGCTCTGCAGCGCGCCGCTCTCCCAGATCGCGACGAACGTGCCGTCTTGGTCCACGGTCAGCGCCGGGTGACGGTCGGAACGGTCGCTGACCTTGCTGACCTGGACCGGGTTGCTCCAGGACTGGCCCGGCGCCTTGCGCACCGACGCCAGGATCTGCCAGTTGTCGGGATCGGTGCCGCCCGCGGCGGCCTGGCCGGCGGGCGGGGTGTGGCCGGTCCACAGCGGGTCCGGGTCGTAGCGGTCGTCCTGCCAGGTGATCACGGCGTGCCGGCCGTCGTGGACGGCGATCGCGGGGAACAGCGAGGCGGGGTAGCGCGGGGAGCGGGTGTCCTCGGGAACGCCGGGGCTGGTGGTCTTGCCCGCGGCGGAGACGTTCACCGCGGCCTTGTCGACGCCGACGATCTGCGCGTAGACGTCGAACGCTCCGCCGCTGTTGTCGGACCAGGCGACAAGGGGGTGCTTGTCGTCGACCAGAGCCAGCGCCGGGTGCACGGCGCGCCCCTTGCCCTTGCTGACCTTGCTCGGGGCCTTGAAGGACGTGCCGCCGTCGGCGCTGTGGGCCAGCAGGATCACCGGACGGTGCGGCTGCTCCTTGCCCTGCTCGTCCTGCCAGACCACCCAGACATCGTCGGACGTGGCAGCGATGCGCGGGAACCGCGCGGTGGCCGACCGGCCCGAGAGGGTGGCGGACGCGGTGGTCCTGCCCTTGGCGTCGAGGCGGCGGTAGACGACCTTGCTGGCGTGGTCCTCGTGCACCTCCGCCACCACGTGCGTGATGCCGCCGACGACCGCGACATCGGAGAAACCGGTGAACGCGCCCGGGTTGCCGACGACGAGTTCCGCCTTGTCGTGGGCGGTGTCGGCGGCCGGGAGCGGGATCTCGGGCCGCGGAACGGCCGGAGCGCCCACGGAGACGAAGATCGGCGAGGTGGCGCCCCGGAGCTGGTCCGGCAGGTTCGGGTCGGCGTCGGAACCGGAGGCGGCGCCGGGGGAACGGGCCTCGACCCGGAACCAGCCGTGGTCCGTGTCCTTGAGGACGAGCGGAAGCTCGTAGCTCTCGTTGGCACGCTGCGGACGGTAGGTCGCGACGGGCCCCGCCGAACGGCCGGGAGCCGCGTAGACGTGGACGGTGGTGCCCTTGCCGCCCTTGACCTTCACACGCAGTGCGGCCTTCTTGGGCAGCTTGCGGCTCGGCACGACCACTTCGTCGCCGCCGATCGCTTCGAACACGCCGTCGCCGTCGACGTCCGCCTCGATCGTCAGGAACGGCCCCGCGGTGTTCTGCGCGACCGTCGTACGGCCGCTGCGGAACCCGTCGAGGATGCCCAGGACCGAGCGCTCGGCCGCGAAGACGTGTGTGGTGGGCATGCCGGGGGCGTCGACGTCCCACAGCTCGCGGAAGTGGCAGTCGCTCGCCGCCGCCACGCCGAAGCGGAAGCCCGCGTTCCACCGGTTCTCCGCGTACTCGACCTGCTCGTCGGGGCCGGTGGAGACGTTGAGTACCTCGACGAGGTCCGCGCCCTGGACGCTGGCGTTGGCGCTCGGGCCGTCCGCCGGGGTGTACTCGCCGTCGTCGGGGTGGGCCTGCGACCACACGGCGCCCTGGGCGTGGGCGTCCCAGACCGACTGCTGTACGTGGCGGAAGGGCGCGGAGCCGGGCGGGTTGGCGCCGTCCACGATCACGTCCACGTTGCCCAGCACGATGGCGTGGGGAGAGCCGTTCGCCTCCTCGCCCGGGAGCAGCAGCAGTTTGGACGACTTCCACTGGGGGTCCCAGACCTGGTCGTACGTCCGGTGGTCGGTCAGGGGCATGAAGTCGAGCTTGGCCTCCTCGCCCTTCGCGATCTGGTCGCCGACGGAAAGGTTGCCGGGCAAGGTCTGGTGGGACGTCTGGCGGGGACCGCTGCCGTCCGACGAGTGGTCGTCGTGGACGTGGGTGTCACCCGCGAGCCATGTCCCCTTGGGGGCCTTCTTCCGGTTGAGCGCAGAGTGCCCGCCCGCCGGCTTGACCTTGCCGCCGGCCCCGGCGGCGGAACCCGTGGCCGCCTGGGCGGTGCCCACGCCGACGCCGACGGCCACGACGGCGGAACCCGCCATGACCACGAACCTCCGGCGGGTGAGGGCCGCCTCGGAACCGTGGTCCGGCTCGTCGGCCCGTGTTGCTGTTTCCATCTGCTGCGCCTTTGTGCGTGACGAACAAGTACGGGGCGCGCACCCGTTGTGCGCTGCCTCACAGAAGGACGGGTGAGCCACCTGCGGGCAACGCCGGTGTGACATACTGGTGAACGAATGCCATACGAGCTGACCGCGCCTCCTGCTCTCGTCACGCTGCCAGCCGCATCTTTTCTGTGCATGGGTCACATACCCCTCATGTGCGCGTGCCCCATGGGTCATTCGACCCTCATCGACAAGGTCGAACGGTTTTGGGGTGCCTCCGCCCGTGTCACCGCGCCGGACACAGCGTCTGTACACGTCCTTGGACCGTCCTCGTCGGTGGCCTCCTGTCACGGGTACGCCGGCGCCCCCGCTGTCCGGCCACACCGCCCAGGTGGTGCGGATCCGTCATGAGGGCGCACCGCCGGACGCGGCGTCCTCGGTGCCCGCGGCCTCGCGCCGCAGCCGGGCGAGGGCGTGGACCGTGTCGCGCGTCGCCGGGTACAGCTCCCGGTACAGACGGTGCAGCCCGTCGTATGCGGCACCCGCGGCCGGGTCCGGGACGCACCGGTCACGGACCGGATTCCACGCTGCGGTCGCCGCCTCGCCCTCCAGGTGGGCGGCCGCGAGCCGGGCGGCCCCGTAGGCGGCGCCGACGGTCACGGTGGGGATGTCCTGGGGCAGTCCGGTGACGTCGGAGACGATCCGCGTCCACAGCCCGCCCCGGGTCCCCCCGCCGACCGCGACGACCCTTTCGATGGCGGCGCCCGCCCGCCGCATGGCCTCGACGTTGTGCCGCACGCCGTGCGCGGTGGCCTCCAGCGCGGCCCGGTACAGGTCGCCGCGCGTGTGCTCGAGGGTGAGACCGGCGATCACGCCGCGCGCGTCGGGGTCGGCGATCGGGGTGCGCTCGCCCGCGAAGTAGGGGAGCATCGCGAGGCCGCGTGCGCCGACGCCGCTCTGCTCGGCCTCCGCCAGCAGGACCGCCCGGTCGGCCGCGCCGAAGAGGCCGCGCAGCCACTCGGTGACGGCTCCGGAGGTGGCCATGCCACCGGCCAGGGACCTGGTGCCAGAGTACGCGCCGACGGTGCTCCACAGCTCGGGCACCCGCAGTTGGCGGGTGACGGTGGCGATGAGGAACATCGTCGTGCCGTACATGAGCATCAGGTCGCCCGGTCGGGTCGCGCCGACGCTGACGGCCTCCGCCCAAGCGTCGACGGTGCCGGTGAGGACGGGTGTGCCGGGTGCGAGCCCGGTCGCGGCGGCCGCCTTCGCCGTCACCGTTCCGGCACGGTCACCGGGCCAGCGCAGCTCGGGCAGCTCCATGTGCGGCCATACCGCGTCCACCCAGGGGCGGTACCAGTCCTCGGCCCCGGTGTCGTAGAAGGGCACGGACTGACTGGCCGCATGGTGGTCCAGCACATAGGCGCCGGTGAGCCGGTGGACGAGGAAGGAGGACGGCATGAACAGCCGCCGGGCGGCCGCGAACACCTCCGGCTCGTGCTCGGCCACCCAGGCCACCTTCGGACCCACGGCCTGCGTGGAGAGGACGCTGCCGCACCGGTCGAGAACGGCCGGGCGGCCGAGTTCCGCGTCGAGCCGGGCGATCTGCGCGACGGCCCGCGTGTCCACCCCGTAGAGCACGGCCGGGCGCAGCGGCCGGCTCGCACCGTCGGCCAGCGCGACGCACGGGCCCATGCCGCTGATGCCGACCGCCGCCACCGGTCCCGGGCGTCCCACGCCGACGCCGGTTGGGCTGCTTCCGCCGCTCGCACCGCTCGCAGGGCCTGCGCCTCCCTTCGCGTCCGGGCCGCCCAGGTGACCTGACAGCAACTCGCGGGTGATGTCGCGGAACTCCCGCCACCACACTTCGGGGTCCATCTCGACGTGTCCTGGTCGCGGGCGGGAGACGGTGTGTGCGCGCACCGCGGTCGCGATCACCGTGCCCGAGGCGTCGACCAGGACACCCTTGCTGCTTGATGTGCCGATGTCGACACCGAGGTAGGCCATGACCGCATGTCACCACACCGCCGGGCGCCGACGACGGGCAACGCGGCCGCCCTTGACGGCCTCCGCCTTCCGCGCACCGCCGCCCGTCCCGACCCGGCCCCGCCCCCGGCTGCCGCTCAACCCGGTGGGCGGGAAGTGCGGCGGGCCTGCTTCATCTCGGCCTCGTACAGGTGGTCGCGCCCCTGTGCGAGTTCGTCGACGAGGCGCCGTTCAAGGTCCGCGAACCGCCGGTAGTAGGTCCGGTCGTAGGACTCGACGATCTGGAAGGTCCAGTGGCCGGGGATGACATCGCGTCCCAGGATCTCCCGTTCCACGACGTCGGCGTGTGACGCGTGACCGGCTTCCCTCAGCAGTCGGACGGTACGGTCGAGTTCGAGGTCCGCGGTCCCGGTCAGCTGGTGGAAGGAGTACAGGTGGCCGCGGGCGCGCTCGGTGGTCTCCAGTGCCTTCGACAGGGACCCGAGTGCCTCGACCGTCAGATCGGTCATCCCGGGCGGGCGCCGATGCGCGGCGTCCGGCGGCTGCTGCGGTGTGTCAGGTTCTTCGCTCATCCCTGCGGTATGCCACGCGAGGGCGCCGGCCTATCGCCGTCCTCCCCCACCCGAGGGTGCGGGCCGTCGCGTGGGCCGCACGTCCGCCCCGGTCACGGCCCCTCGCCGGTGTGCACGGGGGCGGCAGGCCGGAGCGGCCGGGTGACAAGGGCCACAGCGAGCCGCCGGGGGGGACGGCGGGTTGCCCGGCGGACTCCACGGCACCTAGGATCTTGCAAAGTCAAGTAATCTGTCGGCACCACGGCGGTCCCATGCGCACGTCCACGAGTCCCCCTTCGAGCCCGCCCCGAGCGGCGGCACCCGCGGCGGACATCCGCCCGGCGGCCTGAACCGACAGGGCCCGCATCAGCCGCGCCCCCCATGCCGGCCCAGGCCCGTGCGCGGCGACTCCCGCCGCGACCGACACAACGAGCACGGCACTTCACAGGGGCACCGGTCTGCCGCAGCACCGGGGAACGACAGGAACAAGGCGGCGCCGCATGACGCCGCACGAGCAGAGGAGGACCCGGGGTGACCGGCAGATCCCACAACCCCTATGGCTTCTGGTACCGGCTGGCGGCGGCCATCGCGAAGCCCGTGCTGTTCGTCCTCGTCAAACGCCAATGGCGCGGGCACGAGCACATACCCGCGGAGGGCGGCTTCATCACCGCCGTCAACCACATCTCGTACTTCGACCCGCTCACCTACGGCCACTTCCAGTACAACAGCGGCCGGCCGCCCCGCCTCCTCGCCAAGGCGTCCCTCTTCAAGATCCCCTTCGCCGGCACGGTGCTGCGCAAGACCGGCCAGATCCCCGTCCACCGCGGGACCGCCGACGCCGCGCTGGCGCTGAGGGACGCGATCACCGCCGTCAACAGGGGCGAGTGCGTGGCGCTGTACCCGGAGGGAACCGTCACGCGCGATCCGCAGCTGTGGCCGATGGTGGCCAAGACCGGTGCGGCGCGCATCGCGCTGACGACCGGCGCCCCGGTCATCCCCGTCGCCCAGTGGGGCGCCCACCGCATCGTGCCGCCCTACGCGCGCGGAGGCCGCGGCGACCGCCGGGTGCGGCTGGTGCCCCGTCAGGCCGTGCACGTCGTGGCCGGACCGCCGGTCGACCTCAGCCGCCACCACGGCAAGGACATCACCCCCGACGTCCTCAAGGAAGCCACCGAGGACATCATGGCCGCCATCACCGCGCTCCTCGCCGACATCCGCGGCGAGCAACCGCCCGCCGAACGCCACTCCGTGCGCCGTTTCCCGCGTCAGCAGGCCGGATAGCCGCACGACCGCCTTCGGCTCGCTCTGTCACCGGTGGCGGGGACGGGTCGTGCGAGACAGCGCCGCGGGCCGGCGCCGTCCGGTCCGCTCGTGCCGCCGTCCGTCTCCCCGCCGTCTCCCTCCCCGCCGTCTTCTGGCCGCCGGGTCAGGAGGCCGTCGCGGCACGGTCGGACGCACTGCGCAGGACGCAGAACTCGTTGCCCTCGGGATCCGCCAGGACGGCCCATCCCGAACCGTCGGCTTCCCGGCGGTCGGCCACCACGGTGGCCCCCAGACCGAGCAGCCTCTCGACTTCATCCTCGCGCGAGGTCTCCGGACGCAGGCACAGGTGCAGCCTGTTCTTGCACGACTTCGGCTCGGGGACCTCGTTGAAGTACAGCGACAGCCCTGTCGGCAGGATCACCTGCGTCTCCCTGTCCCCCGGTCCGGTGCCCGGGGGCAACGGGCGGCCGGTCACCCCGCCCCAGAACCTGGCCAGTTCATACGCGTCCGCACAGTCGATCGCCACGTTCTGCACTGTCGAAACCATGCGCACGAGCCTGCCAGATCCCGGAACATGGCAGAACAGCCGCGCGGAGACCGAATGCAGCGCTGCATCGATCGGTGAGCCGCTGTCACCCAACCGGGTGTCCGGGGGTGTCGATCGCGGATCGGTTGGCGCGGCGGGTTGATCCGGCGCGAACCGTTGCTTTGACTCCGTGCACGTGGCGACCAACGGTTCTTCCTCCCGTACTCCGCAGTCTCTGGGAGCGGCACTGGACGGTGCGGCGATGTCGCGGCTGCACATGAGGTTCTGGCTGCTGGCCGCGCTGGGGATCCTGCTCGACGGGTTCGACTTCTTCGTCATCGCGGTGGCGAACCCGCTGATCGCCAAGGACTTCGGGGGCAGTGCGGCAGAGCAGGGGGTGCTGTCGGCGGCCGCGATCGTGGGGGCGGTGTTCGGTGCGGCGCTGCTGGGGCCGCTGGGCGACCGGATCGGGCGGAGCCGGATCTTCAAGGTCGACCTGTGGCTGTTCGTGGTGTTCTCGGTGGCGTGCGCGTTCGCTTGGGACATCTGGTCGTTGATCGTGTTCCGGTTGCTGTTGGGGGTCGCGGTGGGGCTGGACTACCCGATCGCGGCGAGTTACGTGGCGGAGATCCTGCCCGCGCGGAACCGGGGGCGGTGGCTGGTCGGCGCGTTCAGCCTGCAGGCGGCCGGGATCGTGCTGGGGGCGGTGGTCGGAGTGGTGATCCTGCTGGTGCTGCCGGAGACGGGGTCATGGCGGCTCATGCTGGGCTTCGGGGTCCTGCCGGCGCTGCTGATCATCGTGCTGCGGCGTAATGTGCCGGAGAGCCCCCGGTGGCTCGCGCAGAACGGGCGCGAACGCGAGGCCTGCGAGATCGCGGAAGCCATGACCGGGCAGCAATGCCATGTGACGGAGGCGGACCGTGCACGGGGCGACCCGCCGTCGGAAGGATTGACGGCTTTTGCGCAGCCCCGATTGTTCTCCAGGCGGCTGTGGCGGCGCACGGTCTTCACCGCCGTCCCGTGGTTCCTGATGGACATCGCGACGTACGGGGTGGGGATCTTCACCCCGACGCTGCTCACGGGGCTCGCACTGAGCGGCGCGCACGCCACGTTCATCTCCGAGGACATCTCCTCGACCGAGGGCACGGCGGCCCTCGACGCCTTCCTGGTGGTCGGTTTCGTGCTGGCGATCGTGCTGGTGGAACGGGTGGGGCGGACGCCGCTGCAGCTCGCGGGCTTCGCCGTGATGGCCGTGGCACTGTGCCTGCTGGCCGTCGCCGAGTCGCTGCCCGGTGGCGGCGACGGTCATCTGCCCCTGGTTCTGGCGGGCTTCGCTCTGTTCAACACCTTCATGAACCTGGGCCCGAACGCCACCACCTTCGCCCTCCCTGCCGAGGTGTTCCCTTCCGAGGTGCGGTCCGCGGGCCATGGCTTCGCGGCCGCCTGCGGCAAGCTGGGCGCGGCTCTCGGGACCTTCCTCTTCCCGGTGTTGCTGGACGCCGTCGGGACCGCCGCACTGCTGTTCGGAGTGGCCGCCACCAGCGCACTCGCCTTCGTCGTGACGTGGGCCTTCCGCATCGAGCCCCGCGGGCGCTCCCTCGAGGAGCTATCCGGTGCCGAGACAGCTACACTCGCACCGCGCGTCACCCCGCCGTAACGGCCCATACGCCATGTGACGCAGGAACCAGCGTCGTTCCGGGCGGCGTCCCGGCCGACCTGAGCCCCAACCGCCCGCTCCACATCGCCGGTCCGCCATCCGGCGCAACCGGCACAGCCAGGACCCGCCTGGCTCCGGACAACGAAGCGGCTCACCTGCCACCTGCCACCTGCCACCTGCCACCGCAAGATCATCCTGGAGCCGGCCGGCGGTAACTCCACGTTTGCTTGTGATCGCTACGTTTCGCGGAGTCCAGTTCCGTGCTACCGCAGGCAATGTGCACGTACATCAGAAAGAACCAGACGTGACGAACCCGTTCGAGGACCAGCAAGCCCCTTACCTGGTGCTGGTCAACGCAGAGAAGCAGCACTCACTTTGGCCGACCTTCGTCGACGTCCCCGAGGGTTGGGACATCGCCTTCGGTGAGGCATCACGCCAGGAGTGCCTGGATTACGTCGAGCGCACATGGACCGACATGCGCCCCCAAAGCCTGATCGATGCCATGGACGGCCAATAAAGAGCGGCGACATCAGCCGTCCGTAGACCCTCAGCGGCTGCACTCGGCCGAGCAGCTCCAAGCCGGGACCGCCGCACGCGCTACACGTCTTCGCCGCTCTCGGAAATCCGAGACGGCTCTCCGGGCCCGGCGCCCCGGACCGAACGTGCGCCAAAGGCCACCTGCCACCTGCCGGGCCCCCGAACTCCTCACCCGTGCCGCATGAGCGGCAGCGCGTAACCGTGTGACCCGCGAGAACTCACCGCATCTTCGCAGACGGTTACAGGAATGCGCCGGTCGCCACTCGGGCGGGTCCAGCATGACACCGCGCTCGCGGCCGGACTTCTGGGACCTGAAGTGCAACGCGCCTGCCACTTCTGCGGCCTAACGGATACAAAGTCCGTGCAGAAATGAATTCGCGCTGATTTCTCGCTGGATATCAAGTACACGGGATGTTCGATATGCCGAACCATGCCACAACGGCCCTGACTGCAGCTCAGAAAGGCATTTGGTACTCCCAGGCACTGGATCCGACCAGCCCGGCCCAGAACATGGTGGAGTACCTGGAGATCTCCGGCCCTCTGCAGCTCGGCTTGCTGGAGAAGGCGTTCGGCCAGGTGCTGGCCGAGGCCGAGCTGTCGCATCGGAGGTTCGGGCAGAGCGACGACGGGCCGTGGCAGGTGGCAGAGCCCCTGCGTGACTACCGCTTGCCCGTGATCGACCTGCGGGATGAGCGCGCGCCCCTGGCGGCCGCCGAGGCATGGATGCGTGCCGACGCGGCACGTCCCGCCGATCTCGAACACGGCCGCATCATCACCTTCGCCGTGCTACTGGTGGGTGACGACAGAAGCATGGTGTACCTGCGGGCCCACCACATCGCAGTGGACGCCGTCGGATACGCGGTATGGCTGAACCGGGTCACGGATGTCTACACCGCCCTTGAGGAGGGACGGGACTGCCCGTTCACGCCGTTCGCGCCCCTCGAGGAGATCGTGGCCGACGACGAGGCGTACCGCGGGAGCGCGCAGTTCGCGCAGGACCGTGCGTACTGGACGGAGCGGATGGGGGACGCGCCCGACGTCCTTGCCCTGGCCTCACGGACGGCGTCGGCGTCCCACCATGCTCACCGCCGGACCGCCGTGGTTCCGGCTGAGATCGCGCAGTCGCTTCGACAGGTGGCCCGCGCGTCGGGCGTCGCCCTGCCGGCCCTGCTGATCGGGACCGCCGGGCTGTACGTGCATCGGGTGGCGCAGGTGCGTGATGTCCTGCTGGGACTGACTGTCACGGCGCGCAAGGGGTCGCGTGTGAGGGGGGCGGTGGCGAGCATGGCCCAGGCGCTGCCGCTGCGCCTGCGTATCACGGGTGGCATGAGCGTGCGTGACCTGGCTCGGGAGGCTTCTGCAGCGAGCCGGGGCGTTCTCCAGCACCAGCGTTACCGATACGCGGACCTGTATCGGGACCTGAAACTCGCCCCTGCGAACAGTCGCATGTTCGGCCCCGAGATCAACTTCCTTCCTGATGACCGGGCACTCCCCCGGTTCGGACGATGCGAGACCACCGCGCGCACTTACCTGGCGAACGGTGCGGTGGACGACCTGACGATCCTCGTATACGAGCGTGACGCAGGCCTGCGGCTGGATTTCCTGGCCAACCCCGCGCTCTACACCGAAGAAGAGAATGCCGCCCACCAAGCGCGGTTCGTCCATCTGCTCGCGGCCCTGGCCCGGCTGGAGCCCGATGCGCCGATCTCCCGGTTGGATGTGGCCACCCCGGTCGAACGCCACCGCACTTTGGTCGAGTGGAACGACACCACCTGTGACCTTCCCCTCCCGCCGCTTCCCACCTTGTTCGAGGCGCAGGTCGCGCGCACGCCGGACGCGACGGCGGTGGTGTCCGAGGACACCCGGTTGACGTATGCGGAGCTGAACGCCCGCGCGAACCGTCTGGCGCGGCTGCTGGTCACCAAGGGTGCCCGGCCGGAGGGCCGCGTGGCCATACTGATGGACCGTTCGGTCGACCTGGTGGTCGCCCTGCTGGCGGTGATGAAGTCAGGGGCTGCGTACGTGCCGGTCGATCCCGGTCATCCGGTCGATCGGATCGCCTATCTGATGGCCGACGCCCGGCCCGCGCTGGTGGTGACCACCCAGCCGGTGGCGCCGGTGTTGCCCGAAGGTACGGCGCCGCTGGTCGTGGATGCCCCGGAGACCGTCGAGGCGCTCACACGTCTTGACGATGGGGATCTGACCGACGCCGAACGCGGCGTGGCGCTGCATCCCGCTCACCCCGGTTACGTGATCTACACCTCGGGATCCACGGGCCGCCCGAAGGGGACGGTGATCTCCCACCACGCGCTCGACAACTTCGTCGCCGCCATGCGCGAGCACCTGACGCTGGACGCCGGCGACACCCTCGTCGCGGTGACCACGGTGGCTTTCGACATCCACGCGCTGGAGATGTACGTACCGCTGGTCGCGGGCGCCCGCGTGGTGATCGCCGACCACGACACCACCCGGGACCCACGGGCCCTGGCCGGGCTGATCCACCGGTCGGCGGCCACGGTGCTGCAGGCGACGCCCGCAGTGTGGCAGGCCCTGACTGCGGAGGCCCCGGACGCGCTGCCCCGACTGCGGGCCCTGGTCGGCGGCGAGGCACTGCCCCCCGCACTCGCTCGGCAGTTGACGGCGGCAGCGGTATCGGTGACCAACCTGTACGGCCCCACGGAGACCACTGTCTGGTCGACGCTGGCGACCTTGAACAGCGAACACGACAGCCGGGTACCGATCGGACAACCCATCCGCAACATGCGGGGGTTCGTGCTGGACGCCGCGCTTCGGCCGGTCCCGATCGGGGTCACCGGGGAGCTCTACATCTCCGGGGCCGGACTGGCTCGCGGCTACCTCGACCGGCCCGGCCTGACCGCGGAACGGTTCGTCGCCAACCCTCACGGCACTGCGGGCGAACGCATGTACCGCACCGGGGATCTGGCCCGCTGGAGCTCCGACGGACAACTGGAATACCTCGGCCGTACGGACGACCAGGTCAAGATCCGCGGCTTCCGCATCGAACCCGGCGAGATCGAAGCCGCCCTGGCCTCCCACCCGGCCGTCAGCCGGGCCGCCGTCGTCGCCCGCGAGGACCAGCCCGGCGACATGCGCCTGGTCGGCTACATCGTCCGCACCGCGGGCAGCGCCCTGCCCACGGACAGCACCGCCCTGCGCGCCCACGTCGCAGCCCTGCTGCCCGACCACATGGTGCCGGCAGCGGTCGTCGAACTGGACGATCTCCCGCTCACGGCGAACCGCAAACTCGACCGCAAGGCCCTGCCCGCCCCCGACTACGCCGCGGGTACCACCGGCCGGGGACCGGCGAACGCCCGGGAAGAAATCCTGTGCTCCCTGGCCGCCGAGGTCCTGGGCCTGCCGTCCGTCGCGGTCGACGACGACTTCTTCGACCTGGGCGGCCACTCCCTCCTCGCGACCCGTCTGGTCAGCCGGATCCGGTCCGTGTTCGGCGTCGAGGTCCCGATCCGGACCCTGTTCGAAACTCCCACGCTCCGAGAACTGGCCGCCCGGCTGACCACCTCCAGCGCGCCCCGCTCCCCGCTGGTGCCGACGCGACGACCGGAGCTGGTGCCGTTGTCCTTCGCCCAGCAGCGCCTGTGGTTCCTCGGCGAGCTCGAAGGCCCATCAGCCACCTACAACCTCCCGATGGCCCTACGGCTGACCGGCACCCTCGACACCCACGCCCTGCACGCCGCACTCCACGACGTGCTGGCCCGGCATGAAGTCCTGCGCACGGTGTTCGCCACCGTCGACGGCCAGCCGTACCAGCGGATCCGGGACCTCGACGCGCTCGGAGACCTCCTCACCGCCGTCGACGCCGAACGCGTCCCGCAGGCCGAGGCGACCCGCCTGGTCACCGAAACGGCGGAGCACCCCTTCGACTTGACACGCGATATCCCGCTGCGCGCCCGACTGCTCCGGACCGGCCCCGACGAGCATGTGCTGGTCGTGGTGGTCCACCACATCGCCGGTGACGGATGGTCCCTCGGCCCGCTCGCCCATGACCTCTCGACGGCCTACGCGGCCCGCACCGCCGGCAATTCCCCCGCATGGGCGCCGTTGCCCGTACAATACGTTGACTACAGCCAGTGGCAGCGCGACCTCCTCGGCGACGCGTCGGATCCAGCCAGTGTGCTGTCGCAACAGTTGGCTTACTGGCGCCAGGCGCTGAACGGGATCCCCGAGGAACTGGCCCTGCCGGTCGACCGACCCCGTCCACCGGCAGCCTCCCACCGGGGCACCACCGTGGACCTGCACATCGAACCGGACGTCCACCAAGCGATCGCGGACCTCGCCCGAGCACAGGGCGTCACCGTCTTCATGGTGCTGCAGGCCGCACTGGCCGTCCTGCTGCACCGCCTCGGCGCCGGCGACGACATCCCCATCGGCACCCCCGTCGCCGGACGCACCGACGAAGCACTCGACGACCTGGTCGGATTCTTCGTCAACACGCTCGTCCTACGCTCCGACCTGTCCGGCGATCCCACGTTCCTGGAGATGCTGAGTCAGGCACGCGAGACGGCCCTGGGCGCCTACGGGCACCAGGACGTGCCCTTCGAACGCCTGGTGGAAGTGCTCACGCCGACCCGGTCCGTGGCCCGCCACCCCCTGTTCCAGGTGATGCTCACCCTCCAGAACACCACCACGCCGAATCTCGAGCTGCCCGGCCTGACCACCGCGGTCTGGCCCACCAGCGGCGGTCCCGCCAAGTTCGACCTGGACGTCCGGCTCGACGAACACCTCACCGACCGCGGTACCCCCGCCGGTCTGCGCGGAGCGATCACCTACGCCACCGACCTCTTCGACCACCGCACCGCCACCAGCATCGCCGAGCGATTCATCCGAGTCCTCGCAACGGTCACCGCACAGCCGTCCGTCCCCGTGAGCCGGATCGACATCCTCAGCCCGGTCGAACACCACCGCATCCTGGTGGAATGGAACGACACCACCCGGGAACTTCCCCTCGCGACGCTTCCCGAACTGCTCCAGGCGCAGGTCGCCCGCACCCCCTCCGCGTCCGCCGTGGTGTTCGAAGGCGTCGAAGTCTCCTACGCCGAACTCGACACCCGCGCCAACCAGCTCGCTCGACTGCTGATCGAACACGGAGCAGAGCCCGAGCAACTGGTCGCACTGGCACTGCCACGGTCCGTCGACCTCATCGTCGCCATCCTGGCCGTACTCAAGACAGGGGCCGCCTACCTCCCCATCGATCCCGATCATCCGATCGATCGAATCGCCTACGTCATGGCCGACGCCCGGCCCGCGCTGGTGGTGACCACCCGTACGGTGGAGCCGGTGCTGCCCGAGGATGCGGCACGGCTGGTGGTGGACGCCTCGGAGACCGTGGAGGCGATCTCGCGTCTCGACGGCGCGGACCTGACCGACACCGAACGCGGCACGTCACTGCTGCCCGCCCACCCCGCGTACGTCATCTACACCTCCGGATCCACAGGCCGGCCGAAGGGCACCGTGGTCTCCCACCACGCACTCGGCAACTTCATCACCGCCATGCGCGAGCACCTGGCGCTGGACGCCGGCGACACCCTCGTCGCGGTGACCACGGTGGCCTTCGACATCCACGCCTTGGAGGTCTACGTACCCCTCATGTCGGGTGCCCGCGTGGTGCTCGCCGACCGGGACACTGCCCGCGACGCACAGGCCCTGGCCAAACTGATCCACCGGTCCCAGGCCACGGTGCTGCAGGCGACACCCGCAGTGTGGCAGGCCCTGACCGGGGAGGCCCCCGAGGCCATCGACGCACTGCGGGCACTGGTCGGCGGCGAGGCACTGCCCCCCGCGCTCGCCCGATCATTGACGGCGGCCGCGGCGTCGGTCACCAACCTGTACGGCCCCACGGAAACCACCGTGTGGTCGACGAGGGCAACCCTGAACCCCGGACACAACGGCCGTGTGCCCATCGGACAGCCCATCCGGAACACCCGCGTTTACGTCCTGGACGCGGCCCTCCGGCCGGTGCCGACCGGCGTGGCCGGAGAGTTGTACGTGTCCGGGGCCGGCCTGGCCCGGGGGTACCTCAACCGATCCGCACTGACCGCGGAACGCTTCGTCGCCAACCCCTATGGCACACCCGGCGAACGCATGTACCGCACCGGGGACCTCGCCCGCTGGAGCGCCGACGGACAACTGGAACACCTCGGCCGCACCGACCACCAGGTCAAGATCCGCGGCTTCCGCATCGAACTCGGCGAGATCGAGACGGCACTGGCCTCCCACCCGGCCGTCATCCAGGCCGCCGTCATCGCCCGCGAGGACCAGCCCGGCGACAAGCGCCTGGTCGGCTATGTCATCCCGAGCGACCACACGGACGGGGTGGACGTCGCGGATGTCCGCGCCGGCCTGTCAGCCGTGTTGCCGGACTACATGCTGCCTTCGGCGATCGTGGCACTGGACGCGCTCCCGCTCACGGCGAACGGCAAACTGGACCGCGAAGCACTCCCCGCCCCCGACTGCACTCCGACCACCGACGGCACCGGCCGCGGTCCGGTCAACGCCCAGGAGGAAAGCCTGTGCGCCCTGGCCGCCGACGTACTCGGCCTGCCGACCGTCGGAATCGACGACAACTTCTTCGACCTCGGCGGGCACTCGCTCCTCGCAACACGCCTGATCAGCCGCATCCGATCAGCGTTCGCAGTCGAGGTGCCGATCCGGACACTGTTCGAGGCTGCCACCTTCCGCGAACTCGCCGAGCGGCTGACCACCACCGCCCCCTCCAGGCCTGCCCTGGCGCCGGCGCTGCGACCGAAGCTCGTGCCGCTGTCCTTCGCCCAACAGCGCTTGTGGTTCCTAGGCGAACTCGAGGGCCCCTCCGCCACCTACAACATCCCCCTGGCCCTGCGGCTGACCGGCACACTCGACACCGACGCCCTGCACTCCGCACTCCGCGACGTCGTGAACCGGCACGAAGCCCTGCGCACCGTGATCACCACCACCGACGGCCAGCCCCACCAGCGCATCGCGCGCGCCGACGCAGTCGGTGACCTGCTCACCGTGATCGATGGCCAACAGGCCTCGCAGGGCGAAGAGGAGGCGGTGGCGCTCCCCTTCGATCTGGCGCACGAGATCCCGCTGCGGGCCCGGCTGATCCGGATCAGTCCCGACGAGCATCTGCTGATCGTCGTGGTCCACCACATCGCCGGTGACGGATGGTCGCTCGGCCCGCTGGCACACGACGTGTCGACCGCTTATGCCGCCCGCTCCACCGGCCGTGTACCGAGATGGGAGCCGTTGCCCGTCCAGTACGCCGACTACAGCCTGTGGCAGCGGGAGTTGCTGGGAGACGCGGGCGACCCCAGCAGCCTCCTGAGCAAGCAGCTCGCATACTGGCGACAGGCGCTGGGCGGAATCCCGGAAGAGCTCGATCTGCCCTACGACCGGCCGCGTCCACCAGTGGCCAGCCACCGCGGCGGCACCGTCGAGCTGCACATCGACGCAGACACACACCAGGCCGTCGCAGACCTGGCACGAACGCACGACGTCACCGTGTTCATGGTCGTCCAGGCAGCACTGGCCGCCCTCCTCCACCGCCTCGGCGCCGGAGACGACATCCCCATCGGCACCCCCGTCGCCGGCCGCACCGACCACGCGCTCGACGACCTCGTCGGATGCTTCGTCAACACCCTCGTCCTACGGAACGACCTGTCAGGGAACCCCGACTTCGTTCGACTCCTCGAACGCGTCCGTGAACGCGCACTCAACGCCTACGCACACCAGGACGTGCCCTTCGAACGCCTGGTGGAAGACCTCGCACCCACCCGGTCCATGGCCCGCCACCCCCTGTTCCAGGTGATGCTCACCCTGCGGAACACCACCACGCCGGACCTCTCACTCCCCGGCCTGAACATCGACGTCCTGACCACTGGCGACAGCCCCGCCAAGTTCGACCTCGACATCCAGCTCAACGAACACCTCACCGAGCACGGCAAGCCCGCCGGCCTGCACGGTGCCATCACCTACGCCACCGACCTGTTCGACCACCACACGGCCGCCGGCGTCGGCGAACGCCTCGCCCGTGTCCTCGAAACCGTCACCGCGAACCCGTCGGTGCCGGTGCACAGGATCGACATCCTCAGTCCCGTCGAACACGACCGCGTCCTCGCGGGTTGGAACGACACCACCCGGCCCATGCCGCAAGCCACCGTGACGGAGCTGTTCGAGGCCCAGGTCGCGCGCACTGCTTCCGCTCCCGCCGTGGTGTTCGAAGGCGTCGAAGTCTCCTACGCCGAACTCAACACCCGCGCCAACCAGCTCGCCCGACTGCTGGTCGGTCACGGGGCAGGGCCCGAGCAACTGGTCGCTCTGGCGCTTCCCCGCTCCGTCGACCTCATCGTCGCCGTCCTGGCCGTATTCAAGACGGGGGCCGCCTACCTGCCCATCGATCCCGGTCACCCGGTCGAGCGCATCGCGTATCTGCTTACTGAGGCCCGGCCCTCGGTCCTCATCGCCGCTGACGCGACGTGGGAGGGTCTGCCGAGTGTCGACGCAACTCGTCTGTCACTCGACGATCCGCGGCTGCGGCAGGACCTGTCGGGCCGCGCTGCGCATGATCTGTCCGACGGGGAGCGGCGCAGCCCGTTGCTGCTCGATCACAGCGCGTACGTCATCTACACCTCCGGCTCCACGGGGCATCCCAAGGGCGTGGTGGTCACACACCGTTCGCTCTCCAACAACATCACCGCCGTCGCGCCGGAGTACGGGATCGACAGGCGTTCGCGGGTGCTCGGGGCGACGGCGTTCAGCTTCGATGTGTCGGTGCAGGACCTGTTCGTCACCCTGGTCTCCGGTGCGGTACTCGTGCTGGTCGCCGATGACGATCGGGTCGACCTCGAGCGCCTGCGGGATGTGATGCGTGCGCAGGGCGTGTCGGTGGCGCATGTGACACCGGGAGTCGCGCGGCAGCTGGACCCTGCGTGCCTGCCGCAGTTGCGGATGCTCGTGGTGGGGGGTGAAGCCCCGGACGCGGGTCTCGTCACCCGGTGGGTCACTGCCGATCGGGAGTTCTACAACAGCTACGGGCCGACGGAGACGACCATCGGGTCCACGCTGATGCGGTGTGCCGCACCGTCGTGGAGCCGTACTCCGCCCATCGGCCGGCCCATAGCGAACACCCGGGCCTTCGTGCTGGATCGGTGCCTGCGGCCCGTGCCGCCCGGGGTGGCCGGGGAGCTGTACCTGGCGGGTGTTCATCTGGCGCGGGGATACCTGGACCGTTCCGGGCTGACGGCAGAGCGGTTCGTCGCGAATCCCTACGGGACCTCCGGCGAGCGGATGTACCGGACCGGGGACCTCGCCCGCTGGAACGCCGACGGGCAGCTGGAATACCTCGGCCGCGCCGACGACCAGGTCAAGATCCGCGGCTTCCGCATCGAACCCGGCGAGATCGCGGCCGCTCTTCTCTCCCACCCGGCCGTCACCCAGGCCGCCGTCATCGTCCGCGAGGACCAGCCCGGCGACAGGCGCCTGGTCGGATACATCGTCCCGGAGAGCGGTCCGGACGTTGTGGACATCACGGACGTCCGTGCCCGTCTGTCAGCCGTGTTGCCGGACTACATGCTGCCTTCGGCGATCGTCGCGCTGGACGCGCTCCCGCTCACGGTGAACCGCAAAGTGGACCGGAAGGCGTTGCCCGCGCCCGACTACACCGCCACGAGCCCGGGCCGGGAACCGCGGACCCCCCAGGAACAACTCCTCAGCCAGGCGTTCGCCGACGTCCTCGGCCTCCCCCACGTCGGGGTCGACGACGACTTCTTCGACCTCGGCGGCCACTCCCTGCTCGCCACCCGCCTCGTCAGCCGCATCCGCACCACCCTCCGGGCCGACATCCCGGTTCGCGCCCTGTTCGAAACCCCCACCGTCGCCGGACTCGCCCTCCGCCTCGCCGAGGGCGGCGCCGACGCCCCACGCCTGCCACTGGCGGTCCGGCCGAGGCCCAGCACGGTGCCGCTGTCGTACGCCCAGCAGCGCCTGTGGTTCCTGGAACAGCTGACAGGACCGTCCGCGCTCTACAACATCCCCATCGCCCTCCGCCTCACCGGCGACCTCGACCCCGAGGTCCTGCGAACCGCTCTCACCGATGTCGTCACCCGCCACGAGGTCCTCCGCACCGTTTTCGGGGTTGTCGACGGCGCACCTGAGCAGCGCGTCCTCGCCCACCAGGCGATCGACCTGCCGCTCTTCCCAGAGCAGGTGCCGGAGGGTGAACTGGCGTCGGCAGTGACCGGAGAAGCCCGTCGCCCCTTCGACCTGACCGACGAACTCCCCATACGAACACGGCTGTTCGCTGTGGCGCCACAGGAACACGTTCTGGTCCTGGTGTTGCACCACGTCGCCGGGGACGGCTGGTCCCTCGCGCCACTCGCCCGCGACATCTCGACCGCCTACACGGCTCGCGCCAACGGACAGGCGCCGGACTGGGAGCCGCTCCCGGTCCAGTACACGGACTACGCCCTCTGGCAGCGCGACCTTTTGGGCGACGGCCGGGACGCAGAGAGCGCCCTGAGCCGACAGTTGGGCTACTGGCGCGAGACGCTCGCCGGCCTGCCGGAAGAACTCGCCCTTCCCACCGACCGGCCGCGGCCACCGGTGGCCACCCACCGCGGCGGCACCGTCGGCGTTCGTATCGACGGCGAACTCCACCAGCGGATCACCAGCCTGGCCCGCGCCGAGGGCGTCACCGTGTTCATGGTGCTCCAAGCCGCCCTCGCGACCCTGCTCTTCCGACTCGGCGCAGGCGTCGACATTCCCATCGGGACCTCGTTGGCCGGCCGCACCGACGAAAGCCTGGACGAGCTGGTCGGGTTCTTCGTGAACACCTTGGTGATCCGCACCGACATATCGGGGGATCCGTCCTTCCGTGAACTGATGCACCGCGTACGCGAACGGGGTTTGGAGGCCTTCGCCCACCAGGACGTGCCGTTCGAAAGACTTGTGGAAGACCTGGCCCCCAGTCGGTCCATGGCCCGCCACCCCCTCTTCCAGGTCATGCTCGCTCTGCAGAACACCGCCCCGGCGAGCCTCGCTCTGCCCGGTGTCGATACCCACCTCATGACCACGGGTGACCAGCCTGCCAAGTTCGACCTCGACTTCCAGTTCCGCGAAGGCCACGCCGGCAGCCTGATCGGCTCCATCACCTACGCCACCGACCTCTTCGATCACGGCACGGTGGAGTCACTGGCCGAGCGGTTGGTTCGCATCCTCGACACCGTGACCGCCGACCCCGCACGGTCCGTCACGGCCATCGACCTTCTCAGCGCGGACGAGCGCCACGACGTGCTGTCGGCCTGGAACGACACGGCGCACGAGGTACGGGTCGCGACGCTGCCGAACCTCTTCCAGGCACAGGCCGCGCGCACCCCCGACGCCACCGCCGTGGTCTTCGAACACGTCAGGCTGTCCTACGCCGACCTCAACGCACGTGCCAACCGGCTCGCCCGCCTCATGGCCGGACGCGGCGCCGGACCCGAAAGCCTCGTCGCGGTCCACCTGGAGCGCTCCGCCGATCTCGTCGTCGCCCTGCTGGCCGTCCTCAAGACAGGCGCCGCCTACCTCCCCGTCGACCCGGACCACCCTGCCGACCGCATCACCCGTCTCCTGGCGGACGCCGGACCCGTGCTTCTGCTGACCAGCGCCGCCCTGAAGCCGGCGATCCGCGGACAGGTCCCCACCCTCGTCCTCGACGACCCGGAGCTGACCACCACACTCAGCCGCCTGTCCACACGCGACCTCGAGGACGGCGACCGCACCTGCGGCCTTCTCGTCGACCACCCGGCGTACGTCCTCTTCACCTCCGGGTCCACCGGACGACCCAAGGGCGTCACGATCACCCACCGGGGCCTGGTCAACCGATTGGCGTGGATGCAGGACGCCTACCGGCTGACCTCGGACGATCGGGTGGTGCAGAAGACGCCGTTCGGGTTCGACGTGTCGGTGTGGGAGTTCTTCTGGCCGCTGCTCGAAGGTGCGACGCTGGTGGCGGCCCGTCCGGGCGGTCACCGTGACCCGGGGTACCTGGCCGGGCTGATCCAGCGCGAGCAGGTCACCGTCGCCCACTTCGTCCCGTCGATGCTGCAGGCGTTCGTCGCCGAACCCACTGCCCAGGAGTGCACCTCGCTGCGGGCCGTGGTCTGCAGCGGCGAGACGTTGTCAGCCTGGTTGCGGGACCGGTTCCACGCGGCGCTGTCGATCCCGCTGCACAACTTGTACGGCCCGACCGAGGCATCCATCGATGTCACCGCCTACACCTGCGAACCCGGCGCCGCCACCGGCGGCGTGGTGCCCATCGGCCGACCTCTGTGGAACACGCGCGTGTTCGTGCTGGACGCCGCGCTGCGACCCGTACCGCCCGGCGTGGCCGGCGAACTGTACCTGGCCGGGGCACAACTCGCCCGGGGATACCTCGACCGGCCGAGCCTGACCGCCGAACGGTTCGTCGCCAACCCCTACGGCGAGCCGGGTGAACGGATGTACCGCACAGGTGATCTGGCCCGGTGGAACGCCGACGGACAACTGGAGTACATGGGGCGTACCGACGACCAGGTGAAGATCCGCGGGTTCCGCATCGAACTCGGCGAGGTCGAGGCAGCCCTCCTCACCCACCCGTCCGTCACGCGAGCGGCCGTGGTCGTCCGGGAGGACCGGCCAGGCGACAGGCGTCTGGTCGGGTACGCGGTGGCGGCCGGCGACGCTGACGTCGCCGAGCTCCGAGCGCACTCGGCTCGGGTGTTGCCCGAGTACATGGTCCCGGCCGCCATCGTGGTGCTCGACGAACTGCCCCTGACGGTCAGCGGCAAGCTCGACCGGCGGGCGCTGCCGGCACCGGAGTACAGTGCCGGGTTCGCCGGGCGTGGGCCGTCGACGGTGCAGGAGGAGATCCTGTGTGCGCTGTTCGCCGAGGTACTCGGCCTGCCCTCCGTCGGTGTCGATGACGATTTCTTCGAGCTGGGCGGGCACTCCCTGCTGGCGGTGACGCTTGTGGAGCGGGCCCGGGCGGCGGGTGTCGCGGTGGATGTGCGGACGCTCTTCACCAGCCCGACCGTGGCCGGTCTGGCGGCACTGCACGACGCTCCGAGGCTGGTGCTGCCCACCAACGGCATCCCCGCAGGTGCCACGACCATCACTCCGGAGATGGTGACGCTGGCCGACCTCACGACGGAGGAGATCGCTGACATCACCGCGCAGGTGCCCGGCGGTGCGGCCAACATCGCCGACATATACCCGCTGGCCCCGCTCCAGGAAGGCATCCTCTTCCACCACCTGCTGGAGGGCGAGAACGGCACCGATCTGTACACGCTGCCGTACGTCCTGCGCTTCGACTCCCGGCAGCGGGTGGACGACGTTCTCGCCGCCGTGCAGCAGGTGGTCGACCGGCACGACATCCTGCGTACGGCCTTCCTGTGGGAAGGTCTCCGGGAACCCGTCCAGGTCGTCCTGCGCACCGCCCCCGTTCCGGTCACGATCCTCCCACTGGAGGGCACGGACGCCGTAGGCAGCCTGCTGGCCACACGCACCACGCCGATGGACGTCCGGCGCGCCCCACTGATGCAGGCCGGCGTCGCGCAGGACCCGGACGGCCAACGCTGGTACGTCCTGCTCGAAGTGCATCACCTGGTGCAGGACCGTACGTCCCTCGCCCTGGTCTTCGAGGAGATCCGCGCGATCCTCTCCGGAAACGGAGACACGCTGCCGTCGCCGCTGCCGTTCCGTGAGTTCGTCGCACGGGCACGGCTCATGATCTCGGCTCAGGAGCACGAGCGGTTCTTCGCGGAGCTTGTCGGGGACGTGAGCGAGCCGACCGCGCCGTACGGGCTGCTGGACGTGCACGGCGACGGCCGCGGCGTGTCCGAGGCGCGCATGCCACTGGATGGCGAGGTGGCGCAGCGGCTGCGTGAGCAGGCGCGGCACCTGGGTGTCAGCCCGGCGACGCTGTTTCACGTCGCGTGGGCGCGCGTCGTGTCAGCCACCTCCGGCCGCGACGACGTGGTGTTCGGCACCGTGCTGTTCGGCCGGATGAACGCCGGAACCGGCGCTGACCGGGTGCCCGGCTTGTTCGTCAACACACTGCCCACCCGCCTCGTCGTCGGCTCCATGAGCGTGCGTGACGCCGTGGACGCCATGCGGCGGCAGCTCGCGGATCTGCTGGTGCACGAGCACGCACCGCTCATCCTGGCGCAGCGGGCCAGCGCCCTTCCCGCTCGGACGCCGCTGTTCACCTCTCTGTTCAACTACCGGCACGCCGAGGACACCGCCGCACCGACCCCCGAGGGCGTCGAACTGCTGCACGGCCACGAGCGCACCAACTACCCGCTGGAATTCGCCGTCAACGACCAGGACCCCCTGTTCACCTTCACCGTCCAAGCGGTGGCGCCGGTCGATCCGCGATCGGTGGGCGCCTTCATGCACACCGCGGTCGAGGATCTCGTCACTGCGCTCGAGGACGATCCCGGGCGGCCGTTGCGTGCGATCCACGTTCTGGACGACAAGGAGCGCCGACTGCTGGTCGAGTGGAACGACACCGCCCGCGACGTCGCCCCCGCGACGCTTCCCGAGCTGTTCCAGTCGCAGGCGGCCCGGACCCCGGACGCAGTCGCGGTGGTGTTCGAGGGCCTCCAGCTCACCTACGCGGAGCTGAACACGAGGGCCAACCGGCTGGCACGACTGCTGGTGGAGCGTGGTGCGGGTCCCGAGCAGCGGGTGGCGGTCATGATGGACCGCTCCCCGGATCTCGTCGTCACCCTGCTCGCCGTGGTCAAGGCCGGCGCGGCATACGTGCCGGTCGACCCCGAGTACCCGGCCGAGCGGGTGGCCTACGTGCTGCGGGACGCCAAGCCCACGCTGGTGGTCACCACCCGTCACATCGGAAGCGCTCTACCCGGAGCCGTGGCGCGGGTGGTGCTGGACGACCCCGCGACCATCACCGAGCTGGCCGGACAGGCCGGCGACGACCTGTCCGACGCCGACCGCGGCGGGGCACTGCTCCCGGCCCACCCCACCTACGTGATCTACACCTCGGGATCGACCGGGCGACCCAAGGGCGTGACGGTCCCCCACGCGGGTGTCGTGAACCGACTCGCGTGGATGCAGGACGCCTACCGCCTCACCCCGGACGACCGTGTCGTGCAGAAGACACCGTTCGGGTTCGACGTATCGGTCTGGGAGTTCTTCTGGCCCCTGCTCGAAGGCGCCACCCTCGTCATGGGCCGCCCCGGCGGACACCGCGACCCCGAGTACCTGGCCGAGCTCATCAAGCGCGAACACGTCACCATCGCCCACTTCGTCCCCTCCATGCTTCAGGTCTTCATCACCGCAGCCGAAACCTCCCCATGGGCCCTGCCATCGCTGCGCGCGGTCATGGCCAGCGGCGAAGCCCTGCCCGCCGAACTGCGGGACCGCTTCATGACCTCCTTCGGCGTCCCCCTGCACAACCTGTACGGGCCGACCGAAGCCTCGATCGACGTCACCGCCTTCACGTGCGAACCCGACGCTCACAACGACGGCGTCGTGCCCATCGGCCGCCCGGTCTGGAACACCCAGGCCTTCGTACTCGACACAGCACTGCGCCCGGTACCGCCCGGCGTCGCCGGAGAGCTGTACCTGGCCGGGATCCAACTGGCCCGTGGATATCTCGACCGGCCCGCACTGACCGCCGAACGGTTCGTAGCCAACCCCCACGGCGAACCGGGCGAGCGCATGTACCGCACCGGAGACCTCGCCCGCTGGACCACCGATGGGCAACTCGAATACCTCGGCCGCACCGACGACCAGGTCAAGATCCGCGGCTTCCGCATCGAACTCGGTGAAATCAAGACCGCACTCCTCGCCCACCCGGCCGTGGGCCAAGCCGCCGTCATCGTCCGGGAAGACCAACCCGGCGACAAACGCCTCACCGGCTACATCGTCCCGGCGAGCGAGTTGTCCACCGAGGACGTCGACGCCTTCCGAGCGGCGGTCGGTGCTCTGCGGAACCATGTCGCGACCCTGCTGCCGGAATACATGGTCCCGTCCTCGATCGTCGTCCTGGACGCGCTGCCGCTGACGGTGAACGGCAAGCTGAACCGTGCCGCCCTCCCAGCGCCCGATTACGCCGGCCAAGGCGAGCGCAGGGAACCTGCGTCAGCCGAGGAAGCCGCTCTCTGCGACATCTTCGGCAAGGTGCTGGGCGTCCCCGGCTTCGGAGTGGACGACAACTTCTTCGACCTCGGCGGGCATTCCCTCCTCGCGACCCAGCTCGCCGGTCACATCCGCGCCACCCTCAACAGGGAAGTGCCGATCCGCGCGATCTTCGAAACGCCCACTCCCGCCGGACTGGCGAAGCGGCTGGGACCGGAGAAGCACAGCCGGCCCGTCCTGCGTCCCCGGCCGCGCTAGGTCGCCGCTCCGCCCGTTCCCGCGCACCTCACCTGTTCAGTCCGTCATCTGTCGTAGAGAGCACTCCGATGATTCCTCTGTCCTTCGCCCAGCAGCGGTTGTGGTTCCTCGGTGAACTGCAGGGACCCAACGGGATGTACAACATCCCGATCACTCTGCGGCTCACCGGTGACCTGAACCAGGAGGCCCTGCGCACGGCACTGGCGGACCTGATCGAGCGGCACGAGGCGCTCCGTACACTGATCGCGACGGTTGACGGCGTCCCCGAGCAGCGGATTCTCTCCCCCCACGACGCGGGCCTGCGGCTACCGGTGATCGATGTGGCGGAAGACGAGATCGCGCGGGTGGTGGCCGAGGAATCCGCCCGCCCGTTCGACCTCTCCCGCGAGATCCCCTTGCGGGCATGTCTTCTCGCGGTGGCGCCACGGGACCACGTACTGGTCCTGGTGACCCATCACATCGCGAGTGACGGCTGGTCCCTGGCGCCCTTGGCGCGGGACGTCTCCACCGCCTACACCGCCCGGTCGGGCGGCCATGCCCCCACCTGGGAACCTCTGCCGATCCAGTACGCCGACTACGCGCTCTGGCAACGTGAACTCCTCGGGGGCGAGGACGACCCGGCGAGCTTCCTTGAACAGGAACTGTCGTACTGGCGGGAGGCTCTGGCCGACCTGCCGGAGGAACTGCCCCTGCCGTTCGACCGGCCGCGTCCGGCCGCGCCGAGCCACCGCAACGGCAGCGCCGACCTCGGCATCCCCGCCGAGCTGCATCGGCGGCTTGCCGCCCTTGCCCGGGCCGAGGGCGTCACCATGTTCGCGGTGCTCCATGCCGCGCTCGCCACCACGCTCTCCCGTCTCGGCGCCGGCACCGACATCCCCATCGGCACTCCGGTAGCCGGGCGTACCGAAGTCGCGTTGAGCGACCTCGTCGGCTTCTTCGTGAACACCCTGGTGGTGCGCGCCGACCTGTCGGGACGCCCCTCCTTCCGCGAGGTGCTGGCCCGGGTGCACGAGCGGAATCTGGACGCGCTCACCCACCAGGAACTGCCCTTCGAGCGGCTGGTCGAGGACCTCGCGCCCGCTCGGTCGCTGGCCCGTCAGCCGTTGTTCCAGGTCATGCTGGCGTTGCAGGACAACGTCGAGCCGGCCCTCACGCTGCCCGGCCTCGATGTGACCGTGCTGGCGAGCAGGGAGGCGCCGGCCAGGGCCGACCTCGCCGTTTCCATCAGGGAAACCTTCGGCCCCGGCGGCGCCCCGACCGGTCTCATGGGTGGCATCGGTTACGCGGCGGACCTGTTCGACCACGCCACCGTACGGACGCTGGCCGAGCGGTTCGTCCGGGCACTGGACGCCGTGACCGACGACCCGGCACAGCCCGTCGACGCCATCGACCTGCTCAGCCCGGCCGAACGCCGGCAGGTCGTGGTCGAATGGAACGACACCGCGCACGACGTCCCCGCGGCAACACTGCCCGCACTGTTCGAGGCGCAGGTGCTTCACGCCCCCGCCGCGACGGCGGTGATGTCCGAGGGTGTCGAGATCTCCTACGCCGACCTCAACGCCCGCGCCAACCGGCTCGCCCGCCACCTGGCCGACCACGGCGTCGGCCCGGAATCCCTCGTCGGAGTGCATCTCGAGCGCTCCGCCGATCTGGTCGTCACCCTCCTGGCGGTGATGAAGGCCGGCGGCGCCTACCTCCCCATCGACCCCGACCACCCCGCCGACCGGATCGCGTACCTGCTCTCCGACGCCCGGCCCGCCCTCGTCGTCACCACCAGCGCTCTCCAGCCGCGTCTGCCCGCCGGTGACACGGTGCGGCACCTCGTCCTCGACGCCGCCGCCACGGCGTTCGCCCTCGACGGCCTGTCCTCGACCGACCTCGACGACCGTGACCGCCACGGTGCGCTGCTGCCCGCGCACCCGGCGTACGTCATCTACACCTCCGGCTCGACCGGACGGCCCAAGGGGGTCGCCGTACCGCATCAGGGGGTGGTCAACCGCCTGAAGTGGATGCAGCACCAGTACCCGATCGGAGCCTCGGATCGGGTACTGCAGAAGACCCCGTTCGGATTCGACGTGTCGGTCTGGGAGTTCTTCTGGCCCCTCCTCCAGGGCGCCGTCCTGGTCGTGGCCCGCCCCGGGGGACACCGCGACCCCGCCTACCTGGCCGCTCTGATCCAGACGCGGCAGGTCACCGTCAGCCATTTCGTTCCCTCCATGCTGAAGGCCTTCCTCACCGAGCCCTCGGCCTCCCGCTGCACCACGTTGCGCGCCGTCCTCTGCAGCGGCGAAGCCCTCACCCCCGAACTCCGCGACCGGTTTCTGCGCACGCTGAACACCCCGCTGCACAACCTCTACGGCCCCACCGAAGCCTCCATCGACGTCACCCACGCCTCGCATCTCACAGGTGACGACTCGACCGTCCCCATCGGCCGACCCGTGTGGAACAGCCACGCCTACGTCCTCGACTCCTCTTTGCGCCCCGTTCCCCCCGGCGTCCCCGGCGAGCTCTACCTCGCCGGCGTCCAACTGGCCCGCGGCTACCTCGAACGCCCCGGCCTCACCGCCGAACGCTTCGTCGCCAACCCCCACGGCCGGCTCGGCGAACGCATGTACCGCACGGGCGACCTCGTCCGCTGGACCACCGACGGACAGCTGGAGTACCTCGGCCGGACCGACGACCAGGTCAAGATCCGCGGCTTCCGCATCGAACCCGGCGAGATCGAAGCCGCCCTCACCTCCCACCCGGCCGTCGCCCAGGCCGCCGTCACCGTCCGCGAGGACCAGCCCGGCGACAAACGCCTCATCGGCTACGTCGTCCCGAAGACCGGCACCGACGGCACCCACGTCCGCAACCACGTCGCCGGCCTGCTGCCCGACCACATGGTGCCCTCGGCCGTGGTCGTCCTGGACGCCCTGCCCGTGACGGTGAACGGCAAGCTCGACCGGGCCGCCCTGCCCGCGCCCGGCTACAGCACGGGACACACCGGCCGAGGGCCGCGCACCGCCCGCGAGGAGATCCTGTGCGACGCCTTCGCCGAGATCCTCGGCCTGCCGCGCGTCGGGGTGGACGAGAATTTCTTCGACCTCGGGGGGCACTCGCTGCTGGCGGTGACGCTGGTGGAACGGCTGCGCGCGCGCGGCCTGTCGGTCGATGTGCGGTCCCTGTTCACCACGCCTACCGTGGCCGGTCTCGCGGCGACCACCGGCCGAGCCGAGGTGCAGGTTCCCCCGAACCGCATCCCGGCCGGTGCGCGGGTGCTCACGCCGGACATGCTTCCCCTGGTCGACCTCGACACGGGGCACATCGCGGAGATCACCGCTCGCGTCCCCGGCGGCGCCGCGAACGTGGCGGACGTGTACCCGCTCGCTCCACTCCAGGAAGGCATCCTCTTCCACCACCTCATGGGCGGCGAGGCCACGGATGACGTGTACGTGCTGCCCACCGTCCTTCGCTTCGCTTCCCGCGAGAGACTCGACGCGTTCGTGACCGCCCTGCAGAAAGTGGTGGACCGGCACGACAACTTGAGGACCGCGGTGCTCTGGGAAGGGCTGCCCGAGCCGGTGCAGGTGGTGCTCCGGCGCGCAGTGCTGCCGGTGCGGGAGGTCGTGCTGACCGGTGACGCCGACGTTCCGGCGGGCGACCACGAACTGGTCGCCCGGCTGCTGGCGGTGTGCCCCTCGTCGATGACCGTCAGCCGTGGTCCTCTGCTCCGTATGCACGTGGCCATGCAGCCCGGCAGCGACCAATGGCTCGCGCTGGTGCAGGTCCACCACCTGATCCAGGACCACACCGCGCTGGACGTCATTCTGAGCGAGGTGTACGCGTTCATCGACGGACGCGACGACGAACTGCCCGCGCCGTCGCCGTACCGCGACGTCGTCGCGCAGGCACGGGCTCAGGTGTCCCGGCAGGAGCACGAGACGTACTTCGGTCGCCTGCTCGGCGACGTCACGGAGCCGACCACCCCGTTCGGGCTGGTGGACGTCCACGGGGACGGCACGGGAGCCGCCGAGTACACCGCCCCTATGGATCCGCGACTGTCCGGGAGGCTCCGTGAGCAGGCACGTCGCCTCGGGGTGAGCCCCGCGACGTTGTTCCACGTCATATGGTCCCGCGTGCTGGCCGCGACCTCGGGCCGCGACGACGTGGTCTTCGGGACGATCCTGTTCGGCCGGATCGGCACGGGGGCCGAACGGGTCGTGGGTCTGTTCATCAACACCCTCCCGGTCCGTGTCAGCACCCGCGGCTCCAGCACACGCGACGTCGTGCGCGCCGTACAGGCCCAGCTTGCCGAGTTGTTGCTGCACGAGCACGCACCGCTCGCGTCGGCACAGCGGATGAGCGGGATACCCGGGGAAGCCCCGCTGTTCACCTCGCTCCTGAACTACCGTCACAGCAGGAAGGACTCCGCACAGGCACGTGCCGGGCTTCCGGGCGTGGAGGTGCTTTTCACCCAGGAGCGCACGAACTACCCCGTGGGAATGATCGTCAACGACACCGGCGACGAGTTCGTCCTCACGGCCCAGGTCGTCGCACCCGGGTCGCCCGACGTCCTGTGCGCCATGATGGAGACAGTCGGCGAAGGGGTGGTCGCGGCGCTGGAGACCGCACCGGATGCGCCGCTCGGCGACATCCCGGTGCTGACGGCCGACGAGCGCCGGCGTGTCCTGGTCGAGTGGAACGACACGGCGCGGGACGTGCCGGCGACGACGCTGCCCGAGCTGTTCCAGGCCCAGGTCGCCCGCACGCCCAGCGCGACAGCGGTGGTGTTCGGTGACACCGAACTGTCCTACGCCGAGCTCAACGGCCGCGCCAACCAGCTCGCCCGCCACCTCGTCGAGCACGGTGTCGGACCCGAACGACTGGTCGCCGTGGCACTCCCCCGCTCGATCGACCTCGTCGTCGCCATCCTGGCCGTGACGAAAGCCGGCGGCGCCTACCTGCCGATCGACCCCGCCTACCCCGCCGACCGGATCGCGTACCTGCTCACCGACGCCCGGCCCGCGCTCCTCATCGCCGACGGAGCAACGCGACAACTGGCCACAAGCGGCGACGTCGCACAGCTGTCCCTGGACGTTCCCCAGCTGCGACAAGCACTGTCGGTCCTCCCCGACCACGACCTGCAGGACGCCGAGCGACTCTGCCCTCTCCTGACCACCCACCCCGCCTACGTCATCTACACCTCCGGGTCGACCGGCCGCCCCAAGGGCGTCACTGTCACCCACCACGGCCTGTCGAGCCTGATCACCGCACAGGCCGAGGCATTCACCATCACGCCTGCCAGCCGCGTCCTGCAATTCGCCTCACCCAGCTTCGACGCCGCCCTCGCCGAGATCGCCGTCACCTTGTGCACCGGCGCCACCCTCGTCACCGCCGCTCGAGAGGACCTCCTCCCCGGCCCGGCACTGACCCGCCTGGTCGCCCACCAGAACGTCACCCACGCCACCCTCCCCCCTGCGGCCCTCCCCCACCTCACCCCCCACGAGCTCCCCCACCTCACCACCCTCATTACCGCAGGCGAAGCCCTCCCGGCCCACCAGGTCACCCCCTGGGCGGCCGACCGCAACTTCGTCAACGCCTACGGCCCCACCGAAACCACCGTCTGCGCCACAACCGCCCGGCTCGCTCCTCACACTGGCGCCGCCATCGGCGCCCCCATCGCCAACACCCGGGTGTTCGTGCTGGACGCGGCACTTCGGCCGGCGCCGGTCGGCGTGGCCGGGGAGCTGTACATCTCCGGCGCCGGGCTGGCCCGCGGTTACCTGAACCGCCCCGGCCTCACCGCCGAGCGCTTCGTCGCCAACCCCCACGGCGGGCCGGGCGACCGCATGTACCGCACCGGGGACCTGGCCCGCTGGAGCGCCGACGGGCAACTGGAATACCTCGGCCGCACCGACGACCAGGTCAAGATCCGCGGCTTCCGCATCGAACCCGGCGAAGTCGAAGCCGCCCTGGCCTCCCACCCGGCCGTCACCCAGGCCGCCGTCATCGTCCGCGAGGACCGCCCCGGCGACAAACGCCTCACCGCCTACGTCGTGCCCACCACCCCGGACGTGGACGCCGCCGCGATCCGCAGCCATGTCACCGACCTGCTGCCCGACCACATGGCGCCCTCGGCCGTGGTCGTCCTGGACGCGCTCCCGCTGAGCCTGAACGGCAAGCTCGACCGCAAGGCCCTTCCCGCGCTCGCGTACGGGACAACCGAGGCGATCCGGGAGCCGCGAACCCCGCAGGAACAGCTCCTGTGCCAGATGTTCGCCGACGTCCTCGGCCTGAAGGACGTCGGGGTGGACGACAACTTCTTCGACCTCGGCGGCCACTCCCTGCTGGCCACGCGCCTTGTCAGCCGCATCCGCACCACCCTTGGCCTGGAACTCCCGATCCGGGCCCTGTTCGAAACGCCCACCGCCGCCGGACTCGCGGGCCGTCTGACCGATGCCGGGACGGCGCGCCGGGGGCTGACCACCGGACCGCGCCCCCAGGTCGTCCCCCTGTCATTCGCCCAGCAACGGCTGTGGTTCCTCGGTGAGCTCGACGGACCCTCCGGCCTGTACAACATCCCCATAGCCCTCCGGCTCACCGGCGACCTCCGCCCCGAGGCCCTCCGCACCGCCATCCACGACGTCATCACCCGGCACGAAGTCCTCCGCACCGTCTTCCCGAGCGTCGACGGCTCGCCCAGCCAGCGCATCCTCGGCCCGGAGGCGATCGACCACCGGTTCCAACTGCCCGTGATCGACGTTCCCGAAGGTGACATCGTCCGGGCCGTCAGGGAGGAGGCCGCACGCGGCTTCGACCTCGGCCGCGACATCCCCCTACGGGCACGGCTGTTCGCGGTCACGCCGCAGGACCACGTCCTGGTCGTGATCCTCCACCACATCGCCGGCGACGGGTGGTCGCTCGCACCGCTGGCACGGGACATCTCCACCGCCTACACCGCCCGGGTGGACCACCGGATTCCCGCCTGGGAACCCCTCCCGGCCCAGTACGCCGACTACACACTCTGGCAGCGTGAGCTCCTCGGGGACGAGGACGACTCCGGGAGCCTCCACGGCACGCAGCTGACCTACTGGCGTGAGACGCTCGCCGGTCTGCCGGAAGAACTCGCCCTGCCCGCCGACCGTCCCCGGCCGACGGTGGCGTCCCACCGCGGGGCCACGGCCGACATCAGCGTCGACGCGAACCTGCACGCGCGGCTGACCGCGCTGGCCCACGCCGAGGGCGTCACCATGTTCATGGTGCTCAACGCCGCACTGGCGACACTGCTCTCCCGCTTGGGGGCGGGTACCGACATCCCCATCGGCACCCCGGTCGCCGGACGTACCGATGAGAGTCTGAACGACCTCGTCGGGTTCTTCGTCAACACCCTGGTGATCCGCACCGACGTATCGGGCGCGCTCTCATTCCGGGAGGTGCTTCGGCGCGTCCGCGAGCGGAGCCTGGGCGCCCTCGCCCACCAGGACGTACCGTTCGAACGCCTGGTGGAAGACCTCGCCCCCGCCCGCTCCATGGCCCGCCACCCGCTGTTCCAGGTCATGCTCGCCCTGCAGAACACCACCGAGCCGGCACTCGGCCTGCCCGGCCTGAGCAGCCGCCTCCTGCCCAACGGGGACCAGTCCGCCAAGTTCGACCTCGACGTCCAGCTCCGCGAGACCCACGCCGGCGGCCTCCCGGCAGGCCTGACCGGCACCGTCACCTACGCGGCCGACCTGTACGACCGCACCACCGTGGACACCTTCATCCATCGGCTCATACGAGTCCTCGACGCCGTGACCACGGACCCGGCACTTCCGGTCACCGGCATCGATCTCCTCAGCGAAACCGAACGCCGACAGGTACTCGTCGCGTGGAACGACACCGGCCGGGATGTGCCGCAGGCCACGCTGGCGGAGTTGTTCGAGGCCCAGGTGGCCCTCAGGCAGGACGCCATGGCGGTCGAGTTCGGCGACGTCGCGTTGTCCTACGCGGAACTGAACACGCGGGCGAACCGCCTGGCGCGGCTCATGGGCTACCGCGGCGTCAGGCCGCGGGACCGGGTGGCGGTGATGATGGACCGCTCGGCTGATCTTGTGGTGGCAGTGCTGGCGACAGTCAAGGCCGGGGCGGCGTACGTGCCGATCGACCCGACCTATCCGGCTGACCGGATCGCCTTCATGCTGGCGGACGCCCAGCCTGCCCTCCTGGTCACGCAACAGGCCCACGTCCGCGCGGACATCCGCGGGGAGCGCCTCGTGGTGGACGATCCCGCCACGACCGCCGAGTTGGAGGACCTCTGTCGGGAGGACCTTTCGGACACCGACCGGGGCGGGAGCCTGCCGGCCACCCACCCCGCGTACGTGATCTACACCTCCGGGTCGACGGGGCGTCCCAAGGGGGTGGTCGTACCGCAGCAGGCGGTCGTCCGTCTCGTTCGGCAGGCGAACTACGTCTCGTTGGGCACTGACGACGTGGTCGCTCAGGCGTCGTCGGTGTCGTTCGACGCGGCCACCTTCGAGATCTGGGGTGCGCTGGCCAACGGCGCCAGGCTGGTGGGCGTCGACCGGAATGCGCTGCTGTCGCCCGAACAGCTCGCCGCGCAGATCGAGCGCAGCGGGATCACCACCATGTTCGTCACCACCGCGCTGTTCAACCGCCTGGCGGCGGAGCCGCACGAGGGGCTCGGACGCCTGCGGCACCTGCTGTTCGGCGGCGAGGCAGTCGACCCCTTGAGCGTGCGGCGGGTCCTGGAGCTCGCCGCGCCGGAGCACCTGCTGCACGTGTACGGGCCGACGGAGACGACGACGTTCGCGACCTGGCAATTGGTGGAGCGGGTCGAGGACGGTTCCGTGCCGATCGGCAGAGCCGTCTCCGGCGACCGGCTGTACGTCCTGGACAACGCTCTGAAGCCGGTGCCGCCGGGGGTGGCCGGAGAATTGTATGTGTCGGGGGCCGGATTGGCCCTTGGATATGTCAACCGGCCGGCGCTGACCGCGGAACGGTTCGTCGCCAGCCCCTTCGATGGGCCGGGCGAGCGGATGTACCGCACCGGAGACCTGGTCCGGTGGACCGCTGACGGACGACTCGAGTATCTCGGCCGTACCGACGACCAGGTCAAGGTCCGCGGCTTCCGCATCGAGCCCGCCGAGATCGAGACCGCTCTGGCCTCCCACGCCGCCGTCGCCCAGGCCACCGTGGTCGTCCGCGAGGATCATCCCGGAGACAAGCGCCTCGTCGGCTACATCGTCCCGGGCGACAACCCGGACGGCGCCGACCTCGGCGGCGGGGCGGTCCGGGAGTACCTGTCCCGTCTGCTTCCCGACTACATGGTGCCCTCAGCGGTGGTCGTCCTGGACGCCCTCCCCCTCACGATGAACGGCAAGCTGGACCGGAAGGCGTTGCCCGCACCCGACTACACCGCCACGAGCCCGGGCCGGGAACCGCGGACCCCCCAGGAACAACTCCTCAGCCAGGCGTTCGCCGACGTCCTCGGCCTCCCCCACGTCGGGGTCGACGACGACTTCTTCGACCTCGGCGGCCACTCCCTGCTCGCCACCCGCCTCGTCAGCCGCATCCGCACCACCCTCGGGGCCGAGATCCCGATCCGTGCCCTGTTCGAGACCCCCACCGTCGCCGGAGTCGCCCAGCGTGTGACCGAATCCGAGACGGCAGGCCAGAGGCTGACCGCCGGGCCGCGCCCCGCGACGGTGCCGCTGTCCTTCGCCCAGCAACGCCTGTGGTTCCTCGACGAACTCGAGGGACCCTCCGGGCTCTACAACATCCCCATCGCCCTCCGTCTCACCGGCGACCTCGACCACGACGCCCTGCGGACCGCCCTCACCGACGTCATCGCCCGGCACGAGGCTCTGCGCACCGTCTTCCCCAGTGTCGAGGGCACGCCGGAACAGCACATCCTCAGCCCGGACGCGATCGACCTCCGGCTGCTCGCGGTCGAGGCATCAGAAGGCGAGCTCGAGCAGGCGGTGGCCGACGAGTCCCACCGCCCCTTCGACCTGGCTCACCACATCCCGCTGCGAGCACGGCTGTTCGCGGTGACGCAGCGAGAGCACGTCCTCGTCCTGGTCCTCCACCACATCGCCGGTGACGGCTGGTCACTTGCCCCCCTGGCGCGGGACGTCGCCACCGCGTACGCAGCACGGTCGGGCGGCGACGCCCCGGACTGGGAACCGCTCCCGGTCCAGTACGCCGACTACACCCTCTGGCAGCGCCGCCTCCTGGGAGACCCCGACGACCCCGAAAGCCCGCACAGTGCGCAACTCGCCTACTGGCGAGAGGCACTGGCCGATCTGCCGGAGGAGCTCGTCCTGCCGGCTGACCGCCCACGGCCCCCCGTGGCAACCCACCGGGGCGGCACCGCGCACCTGCGCATCGCCGCCGACCTGCACCAGCGGCTCAGCGCCCTGGCGCGCGCCGAAGGCGTCACCATGTTCATGGTGCTCAACGCCGCACTGGCGACACTGCTGTCCCGTCTCGGCGCGGGCACGGACATCCCCATCGGTACGTCCGTGGCCGGCCGCACCGACGAGAATCTGGACAAGCTTGTCGGGTTCTTCGTGAACACCCTGGTCATCCGCACCGACGTGTCGGGAAACCCGTCGTTCCGGGAGATGCTGCGCCGCGTCCGCGATCGGAGCCTGGGCGCCCTCGCCCACCAAGACGTGCCGTTCGAACGCCTGGTGGAAGACCTCGCCCCCACCCGGTCCATGGCCCGCCACCCGCTGTTCCAGGTCATGCTGGGCCTGCAGAACACCGCATCGCCCGCCCTCGACCTGCCGGGACTCGCCACGGACCTGCTGCCGACCGGCGACCAGCCCGCCAAGTTCGACCTCGACGTCCAGCTCCAGGAGTCCTTCGCCCCCCACGGCCGGCCGAACGGCCTGAGCGGCGTCATCACCTACGCGACCGATGTGTTCGACCACACCACGGTCGTCACTCTCATCGAACGGCTCGTCCGGCTCCTCGAGGCCGTGGCTGCCGACGCCGCCCGTCCCGTCACCGGCATCGACCTGCTCAGCCCGGCCGAACGTCGCCAGGTCCTCGTGGAGTGGAACGACACGGCCCACGAGGTGCCGGCGTCAACGCTTCCCGAGTTGTTCCAGGCGCAGGTGGCCCGGACACCGGACGCCACGGCCGTCGTTTTCGAGGACAGCGAGGTGTCCTACGCCGATCTCAACGCACGCGCCAACCAGCTCGCCCGCCTCCTGGTCACACACGGCGCCGGCCCCGAACGGCTCATCGCCCTGGCACTCCCCCGCTCGACCGACCTGATCGTCACGATTCTGGCCGTACTGAAAACAGGCGGCGCCTACCTCCCCGTCGACCCCGACCACCCCGCCGACCGGATCGCCCACCTGCTCACCGACGCACGGCCGGAGCTTGTGGTCACCACGGAAGCCGTCAACCCGGACGGGAACGTCCCCCGGCTCGTCCTCGACGACCCGCACACGGCAGGCGTCCTCGACGACCTGCCCGACGGCGACCTCGACGACGTCGAGCGGCACGGCGTGCTGCTGCCCGAACACCCGGCGTACGTCATCCACACCTCCGGCTCCACGGGACGGCCCAAGGGCGTGACCATCACCCACCAGGGCGTGGTCAACTACATCGCCCGCACCTGGCACGCCTATCCCCATCTCGGGGGCAGCACTCTGCTCCACGCGTCCATAGCCTTCGACCTCGGCGCCACGGCGCTGTACGGCGCGCTCACCAGCGGCGGACGACTCCACATCGCCACCTGGGACGAAACGCTCCCCGCCACCCTCGCCGGCCACGAGATCACCTTCCTCAAGGCCACCCCCAGCCACCTGGCGTTCCTCCAGACTCTCCCCGGCAACTGGGCGCCCACCGGGCAGCTCATGCTCGGCGGAGAACCCCTGCGCGCGGCGCAACTCCAGCAGTGGCATCGTGATCACCCGGACGTGCCCGTCGTCAACCACTACGGACCGACGGAGACCACCGTCGGGATCACCGACCACCCCGTGATCGCCGCCGGCGACACCGGGCAGGGGATCACGCCCATCGGCCGCCCGATGTGGAACACCCAAACCTATGTCCTCGACCCGGCCCTGCGGCCGGTTCCCCCCGGCACCCCCGGCGAGCTGTACGTCGCCGGCGCCCAACTCGCCCGCGGATACCTCCACCGCCCCGCCCTCACCGCCGAGCGCTTCGTCGCCAACCCCTACGGCCCGTCCGGCCAGCGCATGTACCGCACCGGCGACCTCGCTCGCTGGACCAGCGACGGCCGGCTCGAATACCTCGGCCGCACTGACGACCAGATCAAGGTCCGCGGCTTCCGCATCGAACCCGGAGAGATCGAGGCCGCCCTCGCCTCCCACCCCGCGGCCGTGCAGGCCGCCGTGGTCGTCCGCGAGGACCGCCCCGGAGACAAACGCCTCATCGGCTACATCGTCCCGGCAACGGACGTGGACGGCGCCGCCGTCCGCGCCCACGTCGCGGGTCTGCTGCCCGACTACATGGTGCCGTCGGCAGTCGTGGTCCTGGACGCGCTCCCGCTCAACGCCAACGGGAAGCTCGACCGCCGTGCCCTCCCCGCGCCCGCCTACGAGACGACCGGGGGAAGCCGGGAACCACGGACTCTCCAGGAAGAACTCCTGTGCCAGGTGTTCGCGAGCATCCTCGGCCTGCCGCACGTCGGGGTGGACGACGACTTCTTCGACCTCGGCGGCCACTCACTGCTCGCCGTACGGCTGGTCAGCCGCGTCCGCACGGTGCTCGGGGCGGAGGTCCCCATTCGGGCCCTGTTCGAGAGCCCCACGGTCGCCGGGCTCGCGGCCAGGCTGGGGAACATGGGTGAGGGACGGCCCCGGGTCACGCCCAGGCCGCGGCCGGACGTCCTGCCGCCGTCCTTCGCCCAGACGCGGCTGTGGCTGGTGCGTGAGCTGGAAGGCGGAAACGCCAACTACAACATCCCGGTGGCCCTGCGGCTGACCGGAGACCTGGACATCGAGGCGACACGCGCCGCCCTGCACGATGTCCTCGTCCGGCACGAAGTGCTGCGAACCGTTTTCCCGGCCCCCGACGGCGCGCCGCAGCAGTCGGTTCTCCCGTCGGAGTCCGTGTCCTTCGGCATCCCGCTCATCGACGTATCCGAGGCGGACCTGCGCGCGGAGATGGCGCGGGTGTCGCGCTCCGCGTTCGAACTGCGCACCGACATCCCGCTGCACGCCTGGCTCTTCAGGCTGGGCCCGCGGGAGCACGTGCTGGTGATCGTGGTGCACCACATCGCCGCCGACGCGTGGTCACTGGTCCCTCTGGCAAGGGACGTGTCGGCCGCCTACACGGCCCGGGCCCAGGGCAGGCCGCCCGTGTGGGAACCGCTGCCGGTCCAGTACGCCGACTACTCCCTGTGGCAGCGTGAGCTCCTCGGAGACCCGGAAGACCCCGCGAGCCTCCACCACACCCAACTCGCCTACTGGCGGGAGAGGCTGGCCGGGCTGCCGGAAGAGCTCGCCCTGCCCGCCGACCGCCCCCGGCCCCGGACGGCCACCCACCGGGGCGACACCTCCGGCCTGCACATCGGCCCCGGCCTGCACCAGCGGCTGACCGCCCTGGCGCGCGCCGAAGGCGTCACCATGTTCATGGTGCTCAACGCCGCCCTCGCGACACTGTTCTCCCGCCTCGGCGCGGGCACCGACATCCCCATCGGCACCCCCGTCGCCGGACGTACCGACGAAAACCTCGACCAGCTCGTCGGCTTCTTCGTCAACACCCTGGTCATCCGCACCGACCTGTCCGGCGACCCCACCTTCCGCGACCTGCTCCACCGCGTCCGCGACGAGAGCCTGGGCGCCCTCGCACACCAGGACCTGCCGTTCGAACGGCTGGTGGAGGACCTCGCCCCCGCCCGGTCCTCGGCGCGCCACCCCCTCTTCCAGACCATGCTCGTGTTGCAGAACGTCGCGCCCGCCACGCTCGACCTGCCCGGACTGGACATCGAGAGACTCGACGTCGGCGACAACCCGGTCTTCGACCTGTCCTTCGTCCTGGGAGAGGAGTTCGACGCCGAGGGCGGCGCCGAGGGCGTGAACGGAATCGTCACGTTCGCCGCCGATCTTTTCGACCGCCCAACCGTCGACATGCTCGTCGACCGGCTTGTCGAGCTGCTGGACGCGGTAACGGCCGACCCGGACCTTCCGGTGGGCCGCCTTGATGTGCTGGGTGCCGATGAGCGCCGGCGTGTCCTGGTGGAGTGGAACGACACCGCCCGCGACCTGCCTGCGGCGACGCTGCCCGAGCTGTTCGAGACCCAGGCCACCCGCACCCCGGACGCGACCGCCGTCGTGTTCGGCGACACCGAACTCTCCTACGCCGACCTCAACGCCCGCGCCAACCTCCTCGCCCGCCACCTGGTACAGCAGGGCGCCGGACCCGAGCAACTGGTCGCCCTGGCACTCCCCCGCTCCACCGACCTCATCGTCGCCATCCTGGCCGTCGCCAAAGCCGGCGCCGCCTACCTGCCGATCGATCCCGCGTACCCTGCCGACCGGATCGCCTACCTCCTCACCGACGGCCGGCCGGCACTCGTCATCACCAGCGAAGCGGCGCGGGGGAAACTGACCGCGGCCGACGTCGCACAGCTCTCCTTGGACGACCCCCGACTGCGACAGGCCCTGTCCGGCCTCCCCGACCAGGACCTGCCGGACAGCGAACGACGCGCTCCCCTGCGCACCGCCCACCCCGCTTACGTCATCTACACCTCCGGCTCCACCGGCCGTCCCAAGGGCGTCACCGTCACCCACCACGGCCTGTCGAGCCTGATCACCGCGCAAGCCGAGAAGTTCGCGATCACCACCGCGAGCCGCGTCCTGCAGTTCGCCTCACCCAGCTTCGACGCCGCTCTCGCCGAGATCGCGGTGACATTGTGTAGCGGTGCCTGCCTTGTCCTGGCGGCTCAGGAGGACTTGGCGGGCGGGCCTGAGATGACCCGCCTGATCACCGCCGGCGGGGTGACTCATGTGACCCTGCCGCCGGTCGTCCTGGCCGAGCTCGCGCCGGACAGCCTGCCCACGGTGACGACGCTGGTGACCGCCGGCGAGTCGCTGCGGCCGGATCTGGTCGGCCGCTGGGCGGCGGGGCGGCGTCTGGTCAACGCCTACGGCCCGACGGAGTCGACGGTCTGCACGACGATGGGGGTGCTGAGCGCCGACAGCGCGGTCCCGTACATCGGGCAGCCGATCGCCGACACCCAGGTGTTCGTGCTCGACGTCGCGCTTCGGCCAGTTCCGATCGGGGTGGCCGGGGAGCTGTATGTCTCCGGGGCGGGTCTGGCCCGGGGATACCTCGGCCGGCCCGCGCTGACCGCGGAGCGGTTCGTCGCCAACCCGTACAGCAGGGCGGGCGATCGGATGTATCGGACCGGGGACCTGGCCCGGTGGACCGCCGACGGGCAACTGGAATACCTCGGCCGTACCGACGACCAGGTCAAGATCCGCGGCTTCCGCATAGAGCCCGGCGAAGTCGAAGCCGCCCTGGTCTCCCACCCGGCTGTCGCCCAGGCCGCCGTCGTCGTCCGCGAGGACCAGCCCGGCGACAAACGCCTCACCGCCTACGTCGTGCCCACCACCCCGGACGTTGACGCCGCCGCGATCCGCAGCCATGTCACCGCCCTGCTGCCCGACCACATGGTGCCGGCGGCGGTCGTCGAACTGGACGCGCTCCCGCTGACGGTGAACCGCAAGCTGGACCGCAAGGCCCTTCCCGCACCCGACTACGCTGCCGGTGCCAGCGGCCGGGGTTCGGCGAACGCCCAGGAGGAGATCCTGTGCGCGGTCTTCGCCGACGTGCTTGCCGTGCCGTCGGTCGGGGTCGACGACGACTTCTTCGACCGCGGCGGCCACTCCCTGCTCGCGACACGGCTCGTCAGCCGCATCCGGTCGGCGTTCGGCGCGGAAGTCCCGATCCGGACCCTGTTCGAGGCCCCCACCCCCGCCGCCCTCGCCGCCCGGCTGACCACCTCCGGCACGTCCCGGCCCCGACTGGCATCGGCGCAGCGACCGGAGCTGGTGCCGCTGTCGTTCGCCCAGCAGCGCCTCTGGTTCCTGGGCGAGTTGGAAGGTCCGTCCCCGACCTACAACATCCCGATGGCGCTGCGGCTGACCGGCGCCCTCGACACCGATGCCCTGCACGCCGCGCTGCGCGACGTCGTGGGTCGGCACGAGGTCCTGCGCACGGTGATCACCGCGGTCGACGGCCGGCCCCACCAGCGACTCGTGGGTGCCGACGCCGTCGGCGACCTGCTCACGGTCCTCGACGCCCGACGCCTCCCGCAGACCGAGCTCACCCGCCTGGTGGGCGAAGCAACGCAGCACCGCTTCGACCTTGGAGGCGAACTCCCTCTACGAGCACGACTGTTCCGGACCAGTCGGCACGAGCACCTGCTCGTCGTGGTGATGCACCACATCGCCGGAGACGGCTGGTCCCTGGGACCGCTGGCCCACGACGTGTCGACCGCCTACACCGCCCGCGCCAACGGCCAGGCGCCGGCCTGGAAACCGCTCCTCGTCCAGTACGCCGACTACAGCCTGTGGCAGCGGGAGCTGCTGGGCGCCGCGTCCGATTCCGCCAGCCTGCTGTCGGAGCAGTTGGCCTACTGGCGTAAGGCACTGGACGGGGCGCCGGAGGAACTGGCACTACCGGTCGACCGACCGCGTCCACCGCTGGCCACCCACCGAGGCGGCACCGTCGACCTCCACATCGACGCCGAAGTCCACCAGGCAGTCGTGAACCTGGCCCGAGCACACGGCGTGACCGTGTTCATGGTGATGCAGGCAGCACTGGCGGTCCTGCTCAACCGCCTCGGCGCCGGCGACGACATCCCTATCGGCACCCCCGTCGCCGGACGCACCGACGAAGCGCTCGACGACCTCGTCGGTTTCTTCGTCAACACCCTCGTCCTGCGCTCCGACCTGTCCGGGAACCCGGACTTCACCCAACTCCTGCAACGCACCCGCGAGCGCGCACTCCATGCCTACGCACACCAGGACGTCCCGTTCGAACGCCTGGTGGAAGAGCTCTCGCCCGCCCGGTCCATGGCACGCCACCCCCTGTTCCAGGTCATGCTCACCCTCCAGAACACCGGACAGGCCCAGCTCGACCTGCCCGGCCTGACCGTCGACGCACTGCCCACCGGCAACGGTCCCGCCAAATTCGACCTGGACCTCCAACTCCGCGAACGCCACACCCACGACGGAACCCCCGCAGGCCTGCACGGCGCGCTCACCTACGCCACCGACCTCTTCGACCACGACACGGCCGCCCGTGTCTGCGAACGATTCAACCGCGTGCTGGAAACCGTGACCGCCGATCCGTCAGTGCCGGTCAACCGCATGGACGTGCTCGGCGCCACCGAGCGGAACCGCATCCTGCTGGAGTGGAACGACACCGCCCGCGACGTTCCCCTCGCGACCCTTCCCGAGCTGTTCCAGGCCCAGGCCGCCCGCGCCCCGGACGCCACCGCGGTCGTGTTCGAGGACACCGAACTGTCCTACTCCGCACTTAACGCCCGTGCCAACCGACTCGCACGCCTCCTCATCGACCGAGGCGTACGGCCTGAGGACATCGTCGCTCTGGCACTGCCGCGGTCGATCGACCTCATCGTCGCCATCCTGGCGGTGATGAAGGCCGGTGGCGCCTATCTGCCGATCGATCCCCGTCATCCCGCGGATCGGATCGCCTACGTGCTCGCCGACGCCCGACCGGCCGTCCTCGTCACCGGCGCAGCCGCGCAGGACGAACGGGCACTCAGCGATCTGGTGTGCCTGTCGCTGGAGGATGCGCAGCTGCGGGACACCCTGGCGGCCTACCCCGCCCACGACGTGATCGACGCCGAACGTCACGGTCCGCTCCGGACCGGCAACCTCGCGTACGTCATCTACACCTCTGGCTCCACGGGCAGTCCCAAGGGTGTCCTGGTCACACACCGAGGTGTGCCGAACCTCGCCGCCGATCACATCGAGCGCCTCGAGATCGGACCGGAGAGCCGGCTGCTCCAGTTCGCCTCACCCAGTTTCGACGCCTCGGTGGCCGACATGTGGCCGGCGTGGCTGGCGGGTGCGGCAGTGGTGCTGGCTCCCGCTGACCAGATGGTCCCCGGTGCGCCGTTGGCGAGGCTGGCCGCGCGGCAGCGCGTCACGCATGTGACCCTGCCCCCCGCAACGCTGCCCCTGCTCGCCTCGGCGGGCGGTCTCCCGGAGGGGACGACTCTGGCCGTCGCCGGAGACGTGTGCCCGCCGGAGACCGCGGAGCGGTGGGCGCGCGGCCGGCGCATGCTGAATGTCTACGGGCCGACAGAGGCAACGGTCGCCTCGCTGGCCAGCGCCCCCTTGTCCGGGTCCGGTACTCCGCCCATCGGCGCACCCTTGTGGAACATGCGCGCTTACGTGCTTGACTCCGCTCTGCGACCGGTACCCCCCGGCGTCGCCGGCGAGTTGTATCTGGCCGGCGTGCAGCTGGCCCGGGGATATCTCGACCGGCCCGGCCTGACCGCGGAGCGCTTCGTCGCCAACCCCTATGGCACCGCGGGCGAGCGGATGTACCGCACCGGCGACCTCGCCCGCTGGACCGCCGACGGGCAAGTGCAGTACCTCGGCCGCACCGACGACCAGGTCAAGATCCGCGGCTTCCGCATCGAACCCGGCGAGATCGAAACCGCGCTCCTCACCCACCCAGCCGTGAGCCAAGCCGCCGTCGTCGTCCGCGAGGACCAGCCCGGCGACAAACGCCTGGTCGGCTATGTCGTCCCCACCACGTCGGACCTGGACAGCGCCGCGGTGCGCGCCCACGTCGCCACCCTGCTGCCCGACTACATGGTCCCGTCGGCGATCGTCGAGCTGGACGCGCTCCCGCTCACGGCGAACCGCAAACTCGACCGCAAAGCCCTGCCCGCCCCCAGCTACGCCGCCGGAGCCAGTGTCACCGGCCGGGGTCCGGCGAACGTGCAGGAGGAGCTCCTGTGCGCGGTCTTCGCCGACGTCCTCAACCTGCCGTCCGTCGGAGTCGACGACAACTTCTTCGAACTGGGCGGGCACTCCCTGCTCGCGGTGGCACTGGTGGAGAGGGCGCGTGAGCGAGGCATCACCGTGGATGTCCGCTCGCTGTTCGTCAACCCGACGGTGGCGGAACTGGCAGCGGCCGCCCCGCGGACGGGCCGGCAGGTGGCCGTCCCACCGAACGGCATCCCTGCCGACGCCACGGCGATCACGCCGGAGATGGTGACGCTGGTCGACCTCACCCGCGAGGAGATCGACCGGATCGTCGCCGCCGTTCCGGGAGGGGCGGTCAACATCGCCGACATCTACCCGCTGGCCCCGTTGCAGGAGGGCATCTTCTTCCACTCCCTGATGGAGGACGGGAACGTCGGCGACCCCTACGTCCTGCCGATCGTGCTGGGCTTCGACTCCCGGACACGGGTGGAGGCGTTCCTCTCCGCGGTGCAACGGGTCGTCGACCGGCATGACATCCTGCGGACCTCCTTCGTCTGGGAGGGACTGCGCGAGCCCGTCCAGGTGGTGGCGCGCCAGGCACTGCTCACCGTGCGGGAGGTGGACCTCCCCGCAGGCACGGGTCATGGCAGCTCGGACACGGCGGACAGGCTCCTCGCCGCGTGCCCGCCGCGCATGGACCTCTCCCGAGGCCCGTTGCTGCACGCCCATGTGGCACGGCAACCTGGTGGGGACCACTGGACGGTGGTCCTGCAGGTCCATCACCTCATCCAGGACCACACCGCGTTGGACGTGGTCATGGCCGAGGTGGCCGCCTTCCTCGACGGGCGGCAGGACGCCCTGCCCGAGCCGCTGCCCTTCCGGGAGTTCGTCGGCCAGGCCGCCACGGGAGTGTCCCCCCGGCAGCACGAGTCGTTCTTCGCTGCGCTGCTCGGCGACGTGAGCGAGCCGACCGCGCCCTACGGCGTGCTGGACGTCCTCGGAGACGGCCGTGACGTGGCCGAGGCGCGCATGCCACTGGACTCGGGCCTCGCGGCGAGGCTGCGTGAGCAGGCGCGGCACCTGGGTGTCAGCCCGGCGACGCTGTTCCACGTCGCGTGGGCGCGCGTCGTGTCAGCCACCTCCGGCCGTGACGACGTGGTGTTCGGCACCGTGCTGTTCGGCCGGATGAACGCCGGAACCGGCGCTGACCGGGTGCCGGGATTGTTCATGAACACCCTTCCCGTCCGGGTGAATGCGAACGCCGGGGCCGTGCTTGACGCGGTGCGGGGGATGCAGCGGCAGCTCGCGGAGCTGCTGGTGCACGAGCACGCCCCCTTGACGGTGGCGCAGCAGGCCAGTGCGGTCCCCGCTCGGACACCGCTGTTCACCTCGCTGTTCAACTACCGCCACAGCGCGGCTGCCGCCGCCGGCGCCGGGCTGGACGGAGTCGAACTGCTCCAGGCACACGAGCGCACCAACTACCCTGTCACGGTCAGCGTCGATGACACCGGTGAGGGCTTTGCCGTGAAGGCTCAGACGGTGTCACCGATCGAGCCCCTCGCCCTTGCCTCCATGGTGATCACGGCAGCCGAGGCCATCGTTTCCGCGCTGGAGAAGGCACCGTCGACCGCACTCAACCAGGTCGTGGTGCTGGAGAACGTCGAGCGGGAGCGGATCCTCCTCGAGGGGAACGGCACTGCCCGCCAGGTTCCTCCCGCCACGCTTCCCGAGTTGTTCCAGTCGCAGGCGGCCCGGACCCCGGACGCGACCGCCGTGGTGTTCGAGGGCCTCCGGCTCTCCTACGCGGAGCTGAACGCGCAGGCCAACCGGCTGGCACGACTGCTGGTGGCACGCGGCGCGGGTCCCGAGCAGCGGGTGGCAGTCATGATGGACCGCTCCCCGGATCTCGTCGTCACCCTGCTCGCCGTGCTCAAGACCGGCGCAGCATACGTGCCGGTCGACCCCGAGTACCCGGCCGAGCGGGTGGCCTACGTGCTGCGGGACGCCAAACCCACCCTGGCGGTCACCACCCGCCACATCGACAGCGCTCTACCCGAAGCCGTGGCGCGGGTGATGCTGGACGACCCCACGACCCTGACCCAGCTCAAAAGGTCAACAGGCACGGACCTCTCCGACACCGACCACACCACAACCCTGCTGCCCGCCCACCCCGCTTACATCATCTACACCTCCGGCTCCACCGGACGACCCAAGGGCGTGACCGTCCCCCACACCGGTGTCGTCAACCGGCTCACCTGGATGCAGGACGCCTACCGCCTCACCCCGCACGACCGCGTCATACAGAAGACACCGTTCGGATTCGACGTATCGGTCTGGGAGTTCTTCTGGCCCCTGCTCGAAGGCGCCACCCTCGTCATGGCCCGCCCCGGCGGACACCGCGACCCCGAATACCTGACCGAGCTCATCCAGCGCGAACACGTGACCATCGCCCACTTCGTCCCCTCGATGCTCCAGGTCTTCGTCACCGCGGCCGAGACGGCACAATGGACGACGCCGTCCCTGCGCGCCGTCATGGCCAGCGGCGAAGCCCTGACCGCCGACCTGCGGGACCACTTCACGAAGGCGTTCGACATCCCCCTGCACAACCTGTACGGGCCCACCGAGGCATCCATCGACGTCACCGCCTACACCTGCGAACCCGATACCGACACCAGCGGTGCCGTACCCATCGGCCGCCCCATCTGGAACACCCAGGCCTACGTGCTCGACGCCGCACTGCAACCGGTACCGCCCGGCGTCGCCGGAGAGCTCTACCTCGCCGGGACCCAACTCGCCCGGGGATACCACGACCGGCCCGCACTGACCGCAGAACGCTTCGTCGCCACCCCCCACGGCGAACCCGGCGAACGCATGTACCGCACCGGCGACCTCGCCCGCTGGAACACCAACGGACAACTCGAATACCTCGGCCGCACCGACGACCAGGTAAAGATCCGCGGCTTCCGCATCGAACCCGGCGAGATCGAAACCGCACTCCTCACCCACCCAGCCGTGAGCCAAGCCGCCGTCATCGTCCGCGAAGACCAACCCGGCCACAAACACCTGGTCGGCTACGTCGTCCCGGCGAGCGGTCCGGACGGCGGTGTCGACTTCACGGAACTCCGTGCGGGTCTGTCCGCCATGTTGCCGGAGTACATGGTCCCGTCCGCGATCGTCGTCCTGGACACCCTGCCGCTGACCGTGAACGGCAAGCTCGACCGCACGGCACTGCCGGCACCGGACCACACCACCGGGCACACGGGCCGGCAACCGCGAACCACCGACGAGAACGTGCTCCGCGAGATATTCGCCGACGTCCTCGGCCTCGGCCTTCCCGCGGTCGGGGTGGATGACAACTTCTTCGACCTTGGTGGGCACTCGCTGCTCGCCGTGCGGCTGCTGGGTGAGATCCGCAACGCCACCGGCTCGCATCTGTCGCTCATGAGCGTGTTCCAGAACCCGACCGTGGCGGGCCTGGCATCGATACTCGGCACCGGCACCGGCACCGGGGAGGACCTCTTCCAGCCGGTGATCGCGCTACGCGGGCACGGCGACCGGCCGCCGCTGTTCTGCCTTCCCCCTGCCAGCGGTTTCGGCCTGTCCTACATCGGTCTGGTGCGGCACCTGGACACCGGCCAGCCCGTGTACGGACTGCAGGCTCCGGGCGTCACCCGAGCGCAGGCTGTCCCGTCCGACCTCAACGCGCTGGTCACCTGGTACGTGGACCACATCACGAGCGTCCAGCCGAGCGGCCCCTACCACCTGCTCGGCTGGTCCATGGGCGGCAACCTCGCGCATGCCGTCGCGGTACGGCTCCAGCAGACCGGGCAGGAGGTGGCCCTGCTGGCCATGATGGACGCCTATCCACCGGACATCGACGCGCCGCACGAGGATGCCGACGACCACACCGTCATGCTCCAACTGCTGCTTGCCCTCGGGAGCACGCTGGACACACGGGAGCACCCGCTCACCGTGCCCGAGACGCTGGAGATCATCAGGGAGGAATTCGCCGGTTTGGAGGAGCTCACCGAGGACCACCTCCGAGGGGTCATGCAGAACACCCGGGACAACTGGCGGATGGTCCGGGGCACTCCACCGGGACGATTCGCCGGCGACATGCTCCATTTCCCCGCGACCGAGAGCGGGTTCTCGCAAGAAGAGGTTCTCCAGCAGTGGGCACCCCACTTCACCGGGCGCCTGCAGATCCATCCCGTCGCTTCCTCACACAACGACATGACCCGGCCCGAGCCCCTGCGTCAGGTGGCGACGGCACTGGCCGCCGTCTTGGCGAGACGTTCGCAATGACGTCGGGGGCCCACGCGCGATCTCGCGCGTGGGCCCCCGGGTCAGTTCGCCATGCGCAGACGTGAGAACAGGTCCTTCACGAGACTGCCGGCTTCCTCCACGAGGTAGAAATGACCGCCTTCGAAGGACCGGACGTGAAACCCTGACCGTGTGATCGCGGACCAGGCCGCGACGGAATCGTGTTCCAGATCCGCCTCGCCGTTCCCGTAATAGGCGACGACGGGAACATCGAGGCGGGACTCCTCGTCGGGAATGCGAGCGTCGTAGCGTTCCAGCAGGCGGTAGTCCGCGCGTATCGCGGGTAGCACGAGCTCACGCAAGGCCGCGTCTCGAAACACCTCTGCCTGCGTGCCACCCAACTCGACCAGCTCCGCCACCAGTTCCTCTTCGGGGGCATCTGCCAGCGCCGGCCGTCTCTCCCTTCCCGGTCCGCCGCGTCCTGACACGAACAGCCCGGTCAGGGTCCGTCCGTGTTCCTCCCGCAGACGAGTGGCGAGCTCATAGGCGACGGACGCCCCCATGCTGTGTCCGAAAAAGGCGACAGGAACATTGAAGAGATCGCGAGACGCATGGGACAGATCAGCGACCAGCTCGTCCATCGTCTCGGCCGGAGCGTCCAGGAAACGGCTCTCGCGTGCCGGATACTGGGCGGCGAGCAGCTCCACGCCGTTCGGTACGAGATCCTTCCACCCACGGAAGAAGCTGGCGTTGCCGCCCGCGTGGGGGAAGCACAGGAGTCGCAGCCCGGGGGCCGGAGCGGACCGGATGGTCCGGAACCAGCGACTGGTCGCCGTCTGAGACGTGCCGGTTTTCTGAGGGTTCACTCGGATCCATCCGGTTGAGGTGTCCGGATCGCACGCTCGGCACCCATGCGCGCGGCGTCGGGCGACGAGCCGCGTCACCTCGATGGTTCTCGGCAGTGGGCCCGGCCGGCGCGTGCTCCGGAGTATGCAGCGCTTGTCAGGCAGAGTTTATCGCCGGTCGTCGGCCGCAGCGCACTGGGCGCCGCCACCGGTTGGACCGTGCCTCTGCCGCGGTGAGCCGACCACGCGTGCGGTCCGCCGAAAGGGCGGGGCATGCCGACACGGCTGCGTGCCGCGCTCGGTGAGCGTTGACACGTTCCGCCGGAGGCGAGCGCATTGGTATTAACGGGCTGTCAACCGGACGTCGCCCCGGATGTCCCCGCCCGTTGTGCCGGCCCGCGCAGTATGGTCACTCGCTCCGGATGCGCTGCGGCCGAATCCGACCCGCGATCGTCCACCTCCGGCTCCGAGGAACCCGCAACTCAGCCATGAGCTTTCCCACTCCCGGCGGCCGCGATCGACTGCCACGCCCGTTCTACGCCGTGTGGGCTTCGGTGACGGTCTCCGGCATCGGTGACGGCATGCGCCTGGTCGCTCTTCCGCTGCTCACCGCCGGCCTCACGGACGACGCCCGGCAGGTCGCCCTGGTGGCCTTCGCCGGGCAACTCCCCTGGCTCCTGGTGAGCCTGGTCTCCGGCGCACTGTCGGACAGGTTCGAGCGCCGTCGCGTACTGTGCCTGGTCGACGTGGCCCGTGCGGTCGTAATGGCCTGCCTGGCGCTCCTCACCCTCGTCGACGGCCTGTCCATACCGGTGCTGGCCGGTGGGGCTTTCCTCCTGGGCTGCGGCCAGACCCTCTTCAACGGAGCGTGGTCGGGCATCGTGCCCGGGCTGGTGCCGCCTGAAAGGCTGACCAAGGCGAACGCGCGCCTGCAGGTCAGTGCGCTGCTCGTCGGTACCCTGCTGGGCACCCCGACGGGGGCGGTCCTGTTCGGCGTCACGCCGGTGCTTCCGCTCGCCGTCGACTCGATGTCGTACGCGTGTTCGGCGGGATTGATCCTGCTGGCCGCGGGCCGTGGCCGCACCCGTCCCGAGGGAGGCGGCCCGATACGGCGATCACTGCGCGAGGACGCCCTCCAAGGGCTGGTGTGGCTGTGGAGGCACCGGCTGCTGCGGCAGTTGTGTGCGGTGTCCGCCTTGAGCAATCTCGTCGTGGTCGGTCTGATGTCCGTCCTGGTCCTGTACTCCCGCCAGACGTTGGGGCTGGAAGGTCCCGGCTTCGCGGTGCTGACGGTGGCCTACGCCGTGGGAGGCATGGCGGGGGTGCCGCTCGCACCCCTGTTGGAGGCCCGGATCGGGGCCCACCGGGTGCTACGGATCGGCATGGCGGCCACAGCGGCGCTCTGCGCCGGGATCGGTTCGACCTGGTCCGTCCCGGTGGTGGCGGTGTTGATCGCCGTGTACGGCACGGTGGGCTTGGTGTGTAACGTCACGGCGGTGTCGCTACGTCAGTCACAGGTTCCGGAAGGGTTGTCGGGTCGCGTCACGATGTCCTTCCAGATGGCCACCATGTGCGCGGGCGCGCTGGGGACCCTGCTGGCGGGGCTGGCGTATCACGGCATCGGCCCGCGGGCGCCGTTCATGGCGGGGGCGGTACTGCTGCTCTACCTGGCCGGCGCCTGTTTCCGACGTCCGCGGACCGCCGTCCCGGCGGAAGCCTCCGCCGTCTCGGCCTACCGCTGAGCCCCGCACCGGTCCGGACGGCCGGCACCCGGCAGGGGCCGGCCCGGCTGGTGCCCGGCTACGTGAGCGCCGATCCGGCCTTCCACTGCTCCCAGGACATGTTCCAGCCGTTGAGGCCGTTGCCGGGGGCGACGGTGCGGTCGCGGGAGTGCTTGACGACGACCACGTCGCCGATGAGGGAGTTGGTGTAGAACCACGCCGCGTCCTGCTCGGAGTCGCCGCCTCCTCGGACGTCGTTCAGCCCCACGCAGCCGTGGCTCACGTTGGAGTGCCCGAAGACGGAGTCCGCCGCCCAGTAGTTGCCGTGGATGAAGGTGCCGGAGGTGGACAGGCGCATCGCGTGCGGGACGTCGGGGATGTCGTACTCCCCCGCGTAGCCGACCGTGGCGCCGTTCATACGGGTGGAGACGAGCTTCTCGGAGATCACCATCTGCCCGTTGTACGTGGTGCTGCCCGGCGCGCCGGCGGTGATCGCGATCGTGCGGACGGCCTTGCCGTCGCGTTCGACCCGCATGGTGTGCGTGCCCGCGTCGACGGCGGAGACCTGGCGGCGGCCGACGGTGAAGCGGACGGTCTTGTCCTGGGTCCCGTAGGCGTTCGCGGCGCCCTTCACCCCGTCCAGGCGCAGGTTCAGGGTGACCTTGGAGTGTGCCTTCCAGTACGTCTCGGGGCGCAGGTCCAGGCGCTGGTCACCGAACCAGTGGCCGACCACCTGCTGTCCGCTGTCACTGGTGACGCGTATGCCTTCTTCGACGGCCTTCTTGTCGGTGACCGGCTTGTTGAAGGTCAGCGACACCGGCATGCCGACACCGACGGTCGAGCCGTCCTCGGGGGTGAAGGTGCCGATGAGGCGGTCGTTTTTGGCGAGCGTGGTGAAGGACAGGCGCCGGGTCTGCTTCCCGCCCGCCTCGTCGGCGGCGTGGACGACGAGGCGGTACGAGGTGCCGTAGGCCAGGGCCGCCTTCGGGGACCAGCTGCGGTGGTCGCCGGCGGTGGTGCCGGGCACCGCGTCGCCGCCCGCGGTGGTGAGGGTGACGGACGCTATCGTCCCGCCGGCGACCTCGACCCGGCCCGCGCCGCTGACGGACGCGTGGCGGTCGCCGTCGGCGGCGCCGGTGGTGAGCCGGAAGACGGTCGCGGCGGCCCGCGGCGTGGCAGAGGAGCCGGTGGGGGCCGGAGTCCCCCGGGCGGCGGACGTCGCGGCGGGCTGCCCGCTCGCGCAGGCGGTGAGCACCGATGCTCCGCCGAGGGCGAGGGCGAGGGCGGTGAGCTTGGGACGGGAGGGCACGCCTGCTCCTGTCGGGAGGACGGTCATCGGGCGAGGGAGGCCGCGTCACCCATGACGACGACGGGATGGTCGGCCGGATCCAGGGCCAGCAGCAAATCCTTCATGTGCGCCTTGGAGATGCTGACGCAGGCGTGCGTGGGACCGCCGTGGTCGACGTGGATCCATATGCCGCCGCCGCGGTTGGCGCCCATGGGCTGGGCGCCGTCCATCGGGGACGTGCCGGGCCGCCGGTTGTAGTTGATGGCTATGACGTAGTCGAAGGAACCGGCGAGCGGTTCTCCCTCGAAGCCCGTACCGCCGACGGAGAAGGCGCCGGAGCGGTGGTAGGGCAGCTCGGTGCCGGGGTCGGCCAGCCGTCCGCCGGCGTCCGTGAGGCCGAACACCCCTATGGGGCTGTGCAGATCGCCCGCGTAGTGCTCGTCGGTCCAGCCCTTGTAGCCGTTGTGCGCGTCCCACACGGCGCCAGGGCGCCAGCCGCCGTCCACGCGCTCGTGGAGGACGACCTTGGATTTCGCCGACTTCTTGCCGGCTCCCGTGACGATGACGACCTGACGGGCGCCGGCCGGGACCTGCGCGAGGGTCTTGGGGCCGAGCCCCGGCAGCCGGTCGGGGTACTGCGGCTTCGGCGGGGCCGTCGTCGGAGCCGTCGAGGGGGACGCGGGCGCGGCCGTGGGCACGGCGGCGTCCTGGACGACCGACGCCGTCTCGGCTGCCGGACCGGGGTTCCCCTCGGGGAGGTACTGGAAGGCGGCGATTCCCAGTGAGGAGACGACGACGGCCGCAGCCGCGGTCATGTAGGGCCTGTTGATGCGCATGGGTGCGGACTTTCTCGGGAGACGGTGATGCGGAGGGGGGAGACCCCGGTGGCGGGGGCGCGCTGGAGCCGGGCACCGGGCGGGGTCCGCGGGAGGTGCGGAACGACCTGCAGCGGCGCCCGTGTCAGGTCCCGTCCCTGGGTGGGGAGTTCACACCCGCTCAACCGGGCGGCCCCGTGTTCGGGTTGCCTCGATGTCGAAGGGTTTCCCGGGTGGCGGTGCGCCGGTGCCGTGCGGACGGGTCAGCCGGCAGGGCGCCGCGGAGCACGTCCCGTCGTGCGGGACGGCGCACGGCAGCGCCGAGCGGCCTCGAGCGCTCTCGGACGGTGCGGGGCGGCGGGCGGTGGCGCCGACCGTCGCCCGGGGATCCGCGGCGTCACATCAGCGGCGTATCCCCGGCACGCCGGCGGGCGCCCGCGGGCCGCGGGCCGGCCCGCGGGGCGACGGTTCTCTCGTGGATCCATGCGGGCCTCGGCCGGCCCTTCCGGACTCAGAGGCCGCGCGGCGCGACCTCTCAGTCGCGGGCGTTGTCCGGCACGGTGATCTGCTTCTCGCCCCAGCTCATCCGGGTGGTCGCGCTGTAGTTCACCGTCGTCCCGGCGGTGAGGCCGGCTTCCCTGGCGCGGGCGGACGGTTCCACGAGCACGAGTTCGTCGCTGAGCATGGCGCCGTTGGACGGGTCCACGATCAGCCGCTCGAGGGTGGTGCCCAGGGGTCCGTCGTAAGTGACGGGGAATTCGACGGCCACGCCTTCACGCCCCAGGGGATCGGTGGCCTGTCCCGTCACCCGGACCCCGGGCAGATCCGCCATCACCCGGTACGCGGCCGCCCGCACTCCGGGCTTCACGGGCATCGTGACGAGGTTGCCCGCCTGGCGCAGCATCCAGGCGCTGCGTCCCGCGGTGCCGGTGTCCGCGCCGTTGTCCTGCGCGTACAGCCGCTCGAGGTAGCGCCGCAACTCGTCGCTGGTGGCGGGCAGTGCGCGCAGGTCCTTGTAGGAGACGTTGCGCGGGCCGACGGCGTAGATCTTGTCGTCGTCGTTGGTCCGCAGGACCAACGGCCGCCCCTTCCCGAACGAGAAGAGCAGCGAGCCGTGCGCCTTCCCCTTCCCGGTCTCGACCGGCACGGAGCGCGGTGAACCCGCGGCGCGCCAGCGGGCCTCGTCCGCCGCGGTCAGGGGCTCCGTGACGGAGTCCAGGCCGGTGACCATCAGACTCCCGGTTCCGGGGCGCACACCCACCGACCACTGCGAGACGGACGATGAGCGCACGGCGAAGAGGTGCCCCTCCGCACCGCCGACGTCCACGTTCTGCGAGTGGGTCGTGGTCTGCCAGTACGTGCCCTCTTCGACCGAGGACTCCGCCTGCCTCGCCGCGCTGAGCAGTTCGATGTGGCCGTCGACACGGAAGTCACCGCCCTCGCCGGGGACGCCCGTGGTGGAGGACGGCGGCTGGGCGGTCGGCTGGTCGGCGGGCTCCCGCCAGTCGACGGCGCCCACGGCCACCACGGACACCGCCACGGCGGCGAGCGCCGCGGCGCCCAGCGGACGGAAGGCCCTGGCACGGCGCGGTGCGAGGAAGCGTGCCGCCGGACCGTCCGTCGGCGTCATCACGATGCGCGCGAGATCCTCACGCTGCCGGGCGGGGTCGACCAGCCGGGCCGGGTCCAGTGCGTCGGGCCGCGCGTCCGCGAGCACCTTCAGGACATCGGGCCGCCCGGAGGGCCGGGGGGACTTCTTCACGCGCGTGCTCCTTCGCGATGAGCGGGGTACGGGGCCTGTGCGGGGGGTGCGGACGCCGGCTCCGGCGGAGCAGCTCCGAGTGCCTTCTCCAGGCGGCGGCGCGCCCGGTACAGCCGGACGGTGAGTGTCGCGGTGGTGCAGTCCAGGACCTGCGCGGCCTCCTTGGCGCTCAGGCCGTGCCAGGCGATCAGCGTGAGCAGCTCCCGGTCGGCATCCGGCAGGCCGGCGAGGGCCTGCAGCGCGTCGTGCCGCCCGGTGACCTCCGACGCGACGTCGCCGGCGCCGGACCCGGTGCCACTGCTGATGCGCCGTGCTTCCTCGACGGCGAGGAGGTACTGGTGGGCGTCCCGGCGGCGCAGTTCGCGCACCAGGTTGCGGGCGACGCCCAGGAGCCACGGCAGTGCCGGGTGCGGGATGTCCCGCACCCGCCGCCAGGCGACGGTGAACGTCTCGCTGGCGATGTCCTCCCCTACCTGCCGCCCGACCAGGCTGGTGGCGTAGGCGAGGACTCGTGGGTAGCACTCCTCGTATACGTCCCGGAAGCGTTGGGCATGTGTCACGCGCCGTCCCCTCATCTCGCACTCTCACCATGCAATGAGCGCGGCGGCCGGTTTCTTACATCCGGCAGCGACAAATCTCACGGATGTGGTCCACATCACGCGGGAACGGAGGGTAGGAGCGGTGATCCGGGCCCGGCATGCGGCGCGCCGCCCTCACCCGGCACGGGTCCGGGGGCTGCGGCCCGGACCGGTGTCACCCGGCCGGGCCGACGGGCGGCCCGCACGGTCACGCGCCGCTTCCCGCACCGACCCGCGCCGCAACGGCATGCCGATCTCCCCCCTCGCGGGCCCCCTGAGAGGTCGCGGCGCCCCGGCACGAAGATCGGCCGCCGCCCCGTGCCGGGGCGGCGGCCGTCGCGGGGGAGCGGGTCAGTGCGGTGCGGGCGCCGGCTCCAGGACGAAGAGCGGGATCTCGCGGTCGGTGTTCTTCTGGTATTCGGCGTAGTCGGGCCACGCCTCCACCGCCCGCTCCCACCATTCGGCCCGCTCGTCACCGGTGACCTCCCGGGCCGTCATGTCGCGGCGCACCGGGCCGTCCTGCAGTTCCACCCGGGGGTCGGCGACCAGGTTGTGGTACCAGACCGGGTGCTTGGGCGCGCCGCCCTTGGACGCCACGACCGCGTAGCGGCCCTCGTGCTCCACCCGCATGAGCGGCGTCTTGCGGACCTTGCCGCTCTTCGCGCCCAGCGTCGTGAGGACGATCACGGGCTTGCCGCGCAGCGTTGTCCCCTCCGTCCCTCCCGAGCCCTCGTACAGCTCGACCTGGTCCCGGACCCACTGCTCGGGGCTCGGCTGGTACTCGCCCACCAGAGGCATGTCGTTCTCCCATCTCGGCCATGCGACGTCGTCGCCCTGGACATCCTCGCCCACCCGCCGCCTTCCCGGCGGCACCTCCCGCTGTCGGGCCGCCGTACTCCGTGCCGATCACGCGAAAGGGGGTCGGCTCGAGACCGCGCCGGACCTCGCGGGCACCGGCGGCGAGAGCATTGCGCAGGCCGCGGGGCCGGGCGGCACCATGCGGCCGCGCCGGAACGGCGCGGCCGACGGCGTGACGGCGCCGGCGTCACCCCTGGGGGCGGGTCGCACGGGCCGGGCCCGGGTGGAGGGGGCAAGGGCGTCCTCGCTACCCTGGCTGCGGGAGCGACCGGATGGCCCTGCCGCTCACCTCGCGCGGCACGACGCGGATCCACAGCTCCCGCTTCCCCCCGGCCCAGGGCTCGCCCCCGGGGCGTCGGCCGAGGGCCTGCGCGGCGGCGGCGTCGGAGATCGGCTCGGCGGCTCCCGCCACCAGGACGCTCCAGCCGACCCGGTGCTCCTCGTCGACGAAGTCCGTCTCGAAGGCGACGCTCGTGCCGGACGCGACGGCCGCCGCTCCGGCCGGATCCGTCCGGTAGGCGATCGTCCGCCCGTCCACCCGGTAGTTGACGGGCATCACGACCGGCGCCTCGTCGTCCTCCCTGCCGGCCTCGTAGGCCACGCGGCCGATGCCGTGCGTGCCCAGCCGTTCCCAGCACTCGCCCTCGGACAGGCGCTGCAGCACCGGCCGGGCCGCGGGGCCGCCGCGTCCCGGCGGCGCCTCGCGGGAGCCCGTGACCAGCTCCTCGTACGGCATTCCCAGCACACGGGCGACGCGCCGCAACGCGTCGGCGTCGAAACCGGCTCCCAGCTCCTCCACCTGCCGCAGGTACGCGGTGGACATCCCGGCCCTCAGGGCCAGTTCCTCACGGGACATGCCCAGCTGCTTCCGCCGCACCGCGACGCGGCCGGCCACGTCCTCGGCGTCCAAGGAGCCTTTGCCCGCCGAGCGGGACTGTTCCGGACCACCCCGCACAGCCGCTCACCTCCTGCGTCATGTCTCCTTACAGGCCGCGCGCATAGGCGGGCCTGCGTCGCGGGTCGACGGCTCTCGCCCGGCGGCGTTGTCGTCGGTCGCCGCAGCTCCGCTGCGTCTCCCTTCTCCGCCTTGCCCGGCTCGGCCCTCGACCCGCTCCTTTCTCCACCCCGCCTATCCGCGCGACCTCTTAATCAAGCGCAGCAGACCCGCTCGCCGCCCGCCAGTCCAGAGCCCGTACCTGTGTCTGGGCTCGCCCGCGCGCAGGGGAACGGCCCCTGCGCCGCCGAGCCGTGTCACCGGGCCGGCAGGTCGAGCAGCCGGGAGCGGCCCGGCGCGACGGACCAGGTCCGGCCGTCGAGGCGCACCCGGACGGGAGCCGCGGCGAAGGCGGGGACGGCGATGCCGACGTGGTCCCTGTCGACGTGGATGCGCACGCCCCAGTGGCCCCGGTAGCGCACGGTCAGGGCGAACCGGGAGAGCTGCGGCAGCGGCGCCGGATCGAGCCACAGCGCGTCCTCGCGGGCCTCCAGGCCGGTCAGGCCGCGCTGCACGAGGTCGAGGGTGCCGGCCATGGCCCCGAGGTGGACGCCCTCCTCGGTCGTGCCGCCCTGGATGTCGGTGACGTCGCCCAGCAGGGCCTCCTGCGCGCAGGACCACGCGCCGGCCCGGTCGGTCCGGGCCAGCACCCAGGCGTGCACCACCGCGCTGAGGGTGGAGCCGTGGCTGGTGCGCCGCAGGTAGTGCTCGACCGTCGCACGCCATGTGCTGTCGTCGAGCTCGTATCCCAGGTGCGCGAGGAGGCGGTGCAGTTCGCCGGGCGGGAACAGGAAGCCCAGCATGAGCACGTCGGCCTGCTTGGACGCCTGGTAGCGGTTGACACAGTCCCCTTCCGCCTCCAGGATCCGGTCGAGCCGGCGAATGTCGCCGTACCGCGCGCGCAGTCCTTCCCAGTCGAGCTCCTCCAGCTCGCCGTAGCCGGCGAACTGGCTGATCACGCCGGCGTGCCAGGGGACGTACAGCTTGTGTGAGACGTCCTCCCAGCGGTCCGTCTCCTCGGCTGCGAGACCCATGCGCTCACGCAGTTCGTCGCGGCGCGGCGCCGGGAGGGTGCGCCACAGGTGGAGGGCCCGGTCCAGCACCCAGGCGGCGGTGAGGTTGGTGTACGCGTTGTCGTCGATGCCGGGTGAGGCGGAGTCGGGGTAGGCGTCGTGGTACTCGTCGGGCCCGACGACACCGCGGATGCGGTAGCGGCCGCCGCTGTCGCGGTCGGGGTCCCAGGTGGCGAGGCAGGCCCAGAAGCGGGCGATCTGCAGCAGCATCTCGGCGCCCTTGGTGTGCAGGAACTCAGTGTCACCGGTGGCCTGGGCGTACCGCCAGATGTTGTAGGCCACGGCCGATCCGACGTGGTGCTGGAGCCTGGTGTGGTCGGGCAGCCAGCGCCCCGAGCGCGGGTTGAGGTGGAGGGTCTGGGTCTCCTCGCGTCCGTCGCTGCCGCTCTGCCACGGGTACATCGCCCCGGTGCGGCCGGCCCGCTCCGCCGCCAGGCACGCCTCCCCCAGGCGGCGGTGGCGGTACTCCAGCAGCGCCCGGGACACCTCGGGAAAGTGCAGGTCCAGGTAGGGCAGGACGAACAGTTCGTCCCAGAAGACGTGGCCGCGGTAGGCCTCACCGTGCAGGCCCCTGGCAGGCACGCCCACGTCCAGTTCCGCCGTATGGGGGGAGAGGGTCTGCAGGACGTGGAAGGTGTGCAGCCGGAGGATCCGTCCGGCCTCGCCGGGGACGTCCAGGCCGGCGCGGTGCCACAGCCGCTCCCAGGCGGCCGCGTGGGAGGCGAGGAGGCCGCGGAAGTCCGGGGACCGCCCGACGCGGTCGAGTGCGGCGTGCAGCGGGTCGCCGATCGCCCGGTCCCGGGAGGTGTGCAGGGCGACGGTCTTCTCGACGACGGCGGGGCGGTCCGGCGCCACCGGGACGGTCAGCCGGTGCACCACGGTGCGCTCTCCCGCCTCGAATGAGCCGGTGTCCGCCGGACGCGGCGTGGCGCGGGTGCGGGCGGCGAGTGTGATGCGGATGTCGGAGGCGGTGGTCCGGCAGCGCAGCCAGACGGTGTCGGGTTCCGCCGTCCCGGTTTGCGTGCCGGTCAGGTGACGGCCGTTCAGGGCTCGGTAGCGGGCGACACCTGTGTTGGCGACGGCGCCGTCGAGCGCGGACTCCACCTCCAGTTCCCCGGACCAGTCGCCCTCGGCGCGGAAGACGGTGCGCAGTGCGGCGAGGTGCGGATCGCTCATGTGAACCAGCCGGGTCTGCTCGACGGCGAGGATCCGTCCGCGCGGGTCGCGCAGCCGGAACGTCCGGGTCAGAGTGGCGTGGCGGAGGTCGAGATCCTGCCGGTGCTCCAGCAGCGAGCCGTCGTCCGGGGTGAACCACGTGCCGCCGTCCCGGATCCTGAACCTCAGCGGCAGCCAGTTGGGCAGGTTGACCAGGTCCTCGTTGCGGACGGTTCGTCCGGCGACGGTGGAGTCGAGCCGGTTGTAGCAGCCGGCGGCATAGGTGCCGGGGTAGTGGTGGGGGCCTGCGGTGGTCTCCGGGGCTGCGGCGCGGGTGGCGAAGTAACCGTTGCCGAGGGTGCACAAGGCCTCACGCAGGCGCTCGCGGGCGGGGTCGTATCCCTCGTAGGACCAGGTCCACTCCCCCATCGTCACCCCTCTCGGGCCCGCGGCGGCCGGGGTCGGGCCCGCGGCACGCCGGAGGTGCGTGCGGACGTCACGCGGGCACGACCTCGATGAGGTCGCCGTCCGTGAGGCCCAGGGCGTCCGGTGTGCGCGTCGGGCTGCAGGGTGCGCCGTGGGCGAGGAAGCCGAGTCCTCCGTGGGCTCGTCCCGTCCTGGCGCAGTACGTGTCCATCAGCTGCTTGAGGGGCGTGTGCGGGCGCACCTGGAAGATCATCTCTCCGGTGTCGTCCTTGACCCACAGATTGATCGTGGCTTCGCTCATGACCGCACCTCCGCCGATACTGATCCGGCACGACACCCGATCCGGTGCGTCCGCCGCGCCGGGCCGGGCCGCCGTGGTCGTCGCCGGTGGCGGCTTCGAGGGGAACCGGCCTGGGCCGGACGGGCGCAGGGAGCGGCGGCGGCACCGGCTCCCGCGCGGCCGCGCCGCCCCGTAGGGCCACGGGTCCGGCCGGAACCGGCGAAACCCCCTTCCATGATGCGACACGGACTCCGCGCACGCCGCGCGCCGGCACAGGAGCGCCGACGTGCCCGCACCCAGGCCGGCTGAGCGGGCAGGGCGGCGGCGCGGCCGCGGTTGCCTCAGGCGTGGTCGACGAGCCGGGCGTGGCCCTTCTGGCGCGCGCAGTGGGCGCAGCAGAAGAACTGTCCGTCGGACTGCAGCCCGTGCCCCAGGATGCGGCACTGGCAGTTCTCGCAGATCGGAGCCATCTTCTGCGCCGCGCACTCCAGGCTGTCGAAGATGTGGAGTGCTCCCGCCGCGCGGACCTCGAAAGCCATCTCGTAGTCGTTGCCGCAGACTTCGCATACCGCCATCGGTTGCTCCTCGCGCCGTTTCACGGGTGGACCCTGGACGCTACGAGGCTGGAGCCGGGCCCGCCCCGAGGCAAGGCGACCAGCGGCAGGAGCGCCGGCAATCACCCTCCTGCACCCCGGGGAGCGCACCCGCGGGGCCACCAGGCGCGTCCCCCTGCGTGCCGGCCGCCCTCAACCGGGCCAGGTGCCCGTCAGCCGCCGGACGGTAGTGGCGCCCGCGCGGTCGACGGCGGCCTTGACGGCCGCGAAAAGCGCCCCCTGCAGAGCCGCCGCCAGGAGTACCTCACGCCACGTGCGGTCCTCGTCGGTGGCGTCCGGAGCCGCCGCCTCGTGCCGCAGTGCCTTCCACACCTGTTTGAAGAGCGCGCCGGCCACCATTCCCGAGAGCGCGCCCACCGCCATGCCGACAGGCTTGTACACGATCTTCGACTTCCTCACCGGTACACCTCCCAGGTGGCTTACCCACCCTCTTCCCCTTCCCCGGAACGCGCCTTCGGCCGCCGAAGCCGCAGCAGCCGAGAGGCCGTGCGGAGAGGTGGGCGGAGCAAGGAGCGGGTCGAGGCCGACTCCGGCACGGCGGAGCAGGAAGTCGCGGCGGAGTTGCGGCGATCGACGACAACGCCGCCATGCGGGAGCCGTCGACCCGCGAGCCGCCCCGCCTGTCCGCGCCGCGTACAAGGCCCACGCGCCGCGAGGGCCCCGGAGGCCACTGCCAGGGCCGTGCCGTTCACGCGGCGCGTGAGCCGCTGCTCCCAGCCTGCTCCCGACCTGGCCGCGGCGCATCCCGGCCCTTGACCGGCATCCCCGCCGAGTCCCCCTGATCACCACCGGCCACATATCCGTCACGAAGCGAGAACCCCATGGCTTCGCTTCGACGCCTACAGGCCGGGTAAGCGAAAACAGAAGAAACCACACAAAAGGGGAGATGGTCTGGATGACTCACACGCAACCCGGCATCGAGCAACATCCCGATCTGCTCGAACTGCGCGACGACTACGAGAGGGCCACCGCCACCAATCGCGGGCAGGCGACGGAGGCCATGGGGCTGATAGCAGGTACCTACCTGGCCGCCTCGCCGTGGATCGTGGGATTCAACGGACTGTCGACGATCACGGTCAGCACCCTGATCGCCGGTATCGCCTACGCCCTGCTCATGGGAGGCGTGGGACGGGGCTACGAGCGCACCCACTCCAAGGCGTGGGCGGCCGCCGTCATCGCCCTGTGGACGATCATCTCGCCCTGGTGCATCGCCGGTGACGTCAGCACGACGCGCACCATAACCAACAACGTGATAGTGGGCGTGATCGCGCTCATCCTCGCTCTCGCCACCGCCTCGATGCGCCCGGACGGCGCCCGCAAGAAGGGCGGCGGCATGAGCGAGGCCATGAGCGGCCTGCGCGGCTCGCAGGGCGGTGCGTCGTCGCGGTGACCACGGCCGCCGCCGACGGGGAGCCTGCCGCCGCGAGGCGACAGCCCTCTCGGACGCATGGCCGAAGAACCGGATGCGTTCCCGAGCCTCGCCGGCGCGCAGCGCTCGGCGAGGGCCGCCGGAAGAAGGAGAACTGACGGCGGCCCGGTGAGTGGCCGGCACGCGCCGGCGGCACGGACCGTCCCCTCGACGACCCGGAGGCAGCGACGCCGAGTGCGGCGCCTCCGGGTCGATCGCTGTCCTGGGCGTGAGGGCCGGTGCCCGGCACGACCGTGCCGGGCACCGGCCCTCAGTGTCGCCCCGTCAGCGCCCTTGCGCGGAACACTCAATAAATTGCGCTGCCTTCGCACCCGCGGACGGGCCGGAGAGGCCCGTTCCGGCACGCGTCCGGAGCACTGCCAGGTGTTAAACCGCCAGCGCGCCCCGATGCGCCGCCCGCAAGCACTCCGCAACCAGCGCAAGCCTCGACGCGGCCAACTGCCCTCTTGATTACGTGCTGTTGACAAAGCGGAGACGTGCAAGAAATCTAATGACGCCGTTTCCGCAAGAATTCGACTGGTTGACTCAATCCGCATGCATGACCTCCCTCCCGGGCACCGGGAGGGACCTCGTCGGTCCCTGCTCGTCCCGCGAAACCTGCGTCCCCGCTCCCCCTGGTTCCTCCTCTGCCGCCACCGCGCACCCCCACCCCCACGGAATAGAGGACCCCATGCGTTGGAGATCCCTCAGCCGGCGGTCGCTGTCCACCGCCGCCCTGGCCGGGCTCATGGCCCTTGCGCCGTTACCGACGACCGCCCCCGCACTGGCAGTCTCCTCGGCCCCCGCCGCTGCCGCCGCCGACGTCAACCTCGCTCTCGGCCGCCCCGCCACGGCGGGCGGCTCCCACGGCGAGTACCCGGCCGGGAACACCACCGACGGCACCCAGGCCACTTACTGGGAGGGACCGTCCGGCTCCTTCCCGCAGTGGGTGCAGGTCGACCTCGGCGCCGCCCGCGGTGTCGACCGGCTCGTGCTGAAGCTGCCCGCCGCGTGGGAGGCCCGGACCCAGACACTCTCCCTGCAGGGCAGCACCGACGGCTCCTCGTTCAGCACCCTGGCCGCCTCGGCGGGACGCGTGTTCGACCCGGCCCAGGCCAACACCGTCGCCGTGGACCTGACCTCCCCCGCCGAGGCCCGCTACGTCCGCGTCAACGTCACCGGCAACACCGGCTGGAACGCCGCGCAGCTTTCGGAACTGGAGGTCTACGGCGAGGAGGACGGCGGGAACGAGCCGCCGCCCACCGGCACCAACCTGGCGCGCAACAAGCCGGTCGAGGCCACCTCGTCGGTGCACACCTATGTGGCCGCCAACGCCACCGACGACTCCACCGCCACCTACTGGGAGGCGGCCGGCCATCCGGCGGACCTCACCGTCAAGCTGGGTTCGGCGGCCGACGTCACCGGCGTCGTCGTCAAGCTCAACCCCGACCCGGTGTGGGCAGCCCGCACCCAGGGCATCCAGGTGCTGGGCCGTGCGCCGTCCGCGACCGGTTTCACCTCGCTGCGCGACCGCGCCGACTACTCCTTCAGCCCGGGCGCGGGCAACGCGGTGACCATTCCGGTCAGCGGACGCTGGGAGGACGTACGGCTGCGGTTCTTCGCCAACTCCGGGGCGCCCGGCGGTCAGGTCGCGGAGTTCCAGGTCGTCGGCACCGCCGCGCCGGCGCCCGACCTCACCGTCACGAGCCTGAACTGGTCGCCGGCCACCCCGTCCGAGCGGGACGCGGTCACCGTGAACGCCGGGATCCGCAACGCCGGCACCGCGCGCTCCGCCGCGACGACCGTGGACGTGGGCGTGGAGGGCACGGTCGCCGGCTCCGCCCAGGTGCCCGCCCTCGACCCGGGCCAGTCCGCCACCGTCGCCGTCCCCGCCGGCACGCGCGCGGCGGGCAGCTACGCGGTCTCCGCGGTCGTCGACCCGCGCGACACGGTGGCGGAGCTGGACGACAGCAACAACAGCCGCAACGCCGCCGACCGGCTGGTCGTCACCCAGGCGCCCGGGCCCGACCTCGAGGTCGGCGCCATCACCACCAACCCGGCGAACCCAGCGGTCGGCTCGTCGGTCTCCTTCACCGTCGCCGTGCACAACCGGGGCACGACGGCCGCGCCCGCCGGCTCGGTCACCCGCCTGCAGGCCGGTGCCACCACGCTGAACGGCACGACCGGTCAGGTCGCGGCCGGGGCGACGGTGAACGTCGCGATCAGCGGCAGCTGGACGGCGACCGCGGGCGGCGCAACCCTCACGGCCACCGCGGACGCCACCGAAGTGGTCGCGGAGACCAACGAGAGCAACAACGTGCTCGCCAAGCCCCTCGTCGTCGGGCGCGGCGCGGCCGTGCCGTACACCGAGTACGAGGCGGAGGACGGGCGCTACCAGGGCACCCTGCTGACGGCCGACGCCAAGCGGACCTTCGGGCACACCAACTTCGCCACCGAGTCCTCGGGCCGCAAGTCCGTCCGGCTCGACTCCGGAGGCCAGTACGTCGAGTTCACCTCCACCACGCCCACCAACTCCATCGTGGTCCGCAACTCCATCCCCGACGCCCCGGGCGGCGGCGGCACGGACGCCACGATCAGCCTCTACGCCGACGGCGGCTTCGTGCAGAAGCTGAACCTCTCCTCCAAGCACAGCTGGCTGTACGGCAGCACCGACGACCCGGAGGGCCTGACCAACCGGCCCGGCGGCGACGCGCGGCGGCTGTTCGACGAATCGCACGCGCTGCTGTCGCGCACCTACCCGCAGGGCACGACCTTCCGCCTGCAGCGTGACGTCGGCGACTCGGCGGCCTACTACGTCATCGACCTGATCGACCTGGAGCAGGTCGCGCCCGCGGCGGACAAGCCGGCCGAGTGCGCCTCGATCACCGAGTACGGGGCCGTCCCCGGCGACGGGCTCGACGACACCGACGCCATACAACGAGCGGTCACCGCCGACCAGAACGGCCGGATCTCCTGCGTGTGGATCCCGGCCGGGCAGTGGCGGCAGGAGCAGAAGATCCTCACCGACGACCCGCTCAACCGCGGCCAGTACAACCAGGTCGGCATCCGGGACGTCACCATCCGCGGCGCGGGCATGTGGCACTCGCAGCTCTACACGCTGACCCCGCCGCAGAACGCCGGGGGCATCAACCACCCGCACGAGGGCAACTTCGGCTTCGACATCGACAGCAACACCAAGATCTCCGACATCGCCATCTTCGGCTCGGGCACCATCCGCGGCGGCGACGGCAACGCCGAGGGCGGCGTCGGCCTCAACGGGCGGTTCGGCCAGGGCACGAAGATCACGAACGTGTGGATCGAGCACGCCAACGTCGGCGTGTGGGCCGGACGCGACTACTCCAACATCCCCGAGCTGTGGGGACCCGGCGACGGGCTGGAGTTCTCGGGGGTGCGGATCCGCAACACCTACGCCGACGGCATCAACTTCGCCAACGGCACCCGCAACTCCACCGTCTTCAACTCCTCGTTCCGCAACACCGGCGACGACGCGCTCGCGGTGTGGGCCAGCAAGTACGTCAAGGACACCTCCGTGGACGTCGGCCACGACAACCACTTCCGGAACAACACGATCCAGCTGCCCTGGCGCGCCAACGGCATCGCGATCTACGGCGGCTACGGCAACACCATCGAGAACAACATCGTCTCCGACACGATGAACTACCCCGGCATCATGCTCGCCACCGACCACGACCCGCTGCCGTTCTCCGGGCAGACGCTCATCTCGGGCAACGCCCTCCACCGGACCGGCGGCGCGTTCTGGGGCGAGGCGCAGGAGTTCGGCGCCATCACCCTCTTCGCGCAGGGTCAGGACATCCCCGGCGTCACCATCCGGGACACGGAGATCCACGACTCGACCTACGACGGGATCCAGTTCAAGACGGGCGGCGGCGCGATGCCGGGCGTGAAGATCACCGGCGTCCGCATCGACAGGTCCACCAACGGCTCGGGCATCCTCGCGATGGGCGGCGCCCGCGGCAGCGCCACCCTCACCGACGTCACCATCACCAACTCGGCGCAGGGTGACGTGCTCGTCGAGCCCGGCTCGCAGTTCACCATCACCGGCACACCGAACGGCGCGTCGGCGGCGCGCTCGTCCCGCTGAACCGGGCGGGGTCCCCGGCTCGCGCCGGGCCGGGGACCCCGCGCGGTGTCATACGCGCCCGTGGACCGGCGCCCGGGCGACGAACGTGTGCGCGACACCGGTCTGCCAGCCGGGCAGCGGCAGCACCCGGACCCGTGTGAAGCCCGCCCGCCGCATCCGTGCGGCGAAGGCCTCGGCCGTGTCGAAGGCGAGGACGCTGCGCCACAGGTGCTCGTAGAGGGGGCGGTCCCCGGTCAGGCGGGCGACGGGCAGCAGCAGTCCCCGGCACACGGCCGTCCACACCGCGCGGTGACGCGGCTGCCCGCTCAGGGCGAACTCGTGGACGGCGATGCGCCCGCCCGGGACCATCGCCTCCCGCACCCGGGCGAGGACGAGATCGGGGTCCGACACATTGCGGAAGAGATAGGCGGCGAACACCGCGTCGTACGGCCCGGCCGCCCCCGACTCGGCAAGCCTCTCGGCCGGGGCGCGGCGGAAGGTCACGCCGGGGCCCCACCGCTTGCCGGCCGCCACCCGGAGCATGCCCGCGGAGGAATCCACGGCGGTGATCAGGGCGCGGGGGGCCGCGGTGAGCAGGGCGGCGGTGGACGCGCCGGTGCCGCACCCCAGATCCAGCAGCCGCATCCCCGCCCCGCCCGCGGGCAGCCCCAGCCGCCGGGCCGACCTGCGCAGATGGGCGTGGTAGCCGGGATTGGCGGCGACCAGCCGGTCATAGAGCGCGGCTGCGTGGTCGAACGCGGTCACGAGGTCACCGCCGTGCAGCACCGTCATGAGCACTCCATTCGCCGGCATGGGCATCGGGGCGGGCCGGACCGGCGCACGGACGGCCCGCGCCCATCCCACCCCCCCCGCCGGTCGGTGCGCACCTCGGCGCGGCGCCTCCCCGGTTCCACGGACGGCCCAAGAACCGCGTGTCCGGCCCGGCCGTGGGCCCTGTCGGCCGTGCGAGCGGCGATCATCGCCGCAGCGCCGCAGCGCCGCAACCGCCGCACCACCGGCCCGGAGGATCCGTTGACCGAGACCGGCCTCCGTGGTGCCGTCGACGTCGTGATCCTGGCGCGCCGGGGCTGACCGGCCGCGCCGCCCGCCCGGCGCGCCTGGCGGCTTCAGCCCGGGAACCGGCCCTTGCTGCGCAGGGCGTAGCGGCGCTCGGCGTAGGCGAGGTCGTCGCGCCACAGGCGGGCCGCGGTCCGCCGCATCGCCGGCCGCAGCAGCGGCGCGGCCCGGCGTACGAGGGTGAAGCCAGGGCGCGGCGAGTGGGCGACGACGGCCTCGGTCACGGCGGTCCGCGGCCGTCCGTCCTCGCCGTCGCCGAGGGGGGTCGCATGGGTCTCGACGACGCTGCCGGCCCCCTCCCCGGAGACGATGCGCATCACGACGGTGCGCGGTCCGGGCGCGGTGAACTCGGCCCGCACGGGGACGCCGAGGCGTCCGCGCACCCGGAAGGAGACGTCGACCAGGAAGCGGTCGGCGGACGCGTCCGCGTCCGGCGTGTCCGTCCCCTGGGCGGCGGAGGGCCCCGGCGCCTCGACGACGGTGAGGTCGGCGAAGGAGTGGGGGTGGAACCAGGCCCCGTGCCACGGGTCCAGGCGGTTGGCGACCACGTCCTCGGGCTCGCACCGCCCGGTGGCGGTCATGACGGCCGCCATCGACGTCGCGGGGGCGGGCCGCGCGGGAACGGACGGCGCCGGTGAGGGTTCCTCACCGCCCACCGCGTCCAGCCGCACCCACACCAGGAGGCCGTCGTCGTGGGCGGGGTAGGGCTCCCAGCCCGGGTGCCCCGAGGGCTCGAGTGCGAGGCCGTGCCAGTGGCAGACGATCGTGCCGTCCCGCACGAAGCTGTCGCACAGCGGGGCGCCCAGGTGCGGGCACGCGCCGGGGGCGGCCCTGGCCTGCCCCTGCCGGTCGCGCCACAGCACCACTTCGAGGCCCGCCACGGACCTGCCGGTGACGCGGCGGCCGACGACCTCGGCACTGGCGGCCGCCACGTACCAGTTGCCGGACGGGCGGGACTGGGCACGCTTCAGCGCCGCCGCGATCAGGGCGGGTCTGGCGGCACGCCAGGTGGGCGGCTGGCCCTGCCACGGGCCGCCGCCGATCCGTGCCAGCGGTTGGAACGGACGGCCGGAGCGGCTCATACGGTCGACCCCTCGGGCGTGTCGGACACGGCGCCGCAGGGCACCGGGCGCGGGCGCACCCGGTGGCCGACGCGGCTGGAGACGACGCCCACGAGCCCGCGGGCGGCGCCGCGGGCACGGCGGCGGCGCGGCACGGCCACGCGGCGGTGCAGCACCGGGTAGTCGGCGGCCTCGATCTCGTCCAGGATGCCCCGGTAGAGCACCAGGGCCGTGTCCACGCAGGGGCGTGAGACGGGGGCGAGCATGGGGATGCCGACGGCCGCCCGGCGGTAGACCCCGCGGGTGAGCTCGGCGGTCTCGCGGAGCGCGGCGCGGACCCGCGGGTCGGTGGTGCCGCGCCGGCGGCACCAGGTCAGCAGGGCGCGGTCGGCCCCGTGGGCGGCCAGGATGTCGCCGGGGATGTAGATCCGGCCGCGGTCCAGGTCCTCGCCGACGTCGCGCAGGAAGTTGGTGAGCTGGAAGGCGATTCCGAGGGCGGCCGCGGCGGGCGCGGCCTCCTCCCGAGGGGTGACCGTGTCCAGGACGGGCAGGAGCTGGAGGCCGATCACCGCCGCCGAACCGTGCATGTAGGCGGCCAGATCGGCGTAGGTGGGGTACGCGGTGACGGTCAGGTCCATCCGCATGGAGGCCATGAAGTCGGTGAACAGCGCGTGGTCGAGCCGGTGCCGCCGCACGGTGTCGGCGAGGGCGGTGACGACGGGGTGGTGCGCCCGGCCCCCGCGCAGCGCGTCCGCCAGCGCCGTCTCCAGGGCGGCGAGCTCCTCGCGCCGGGCTGCGGGTGTGACGTTCGCGGGGGCGTCGGCCTCCACGGTGTCGACGATGTCGTCGGCCCACCGGGCGAAGCCGTAGAGGGCGTGGACGAAGGGGCGGCGGTCCGCGGGGAGCAGCCGGGTCGCCAGGAAGTAGGTCTTGCCGTGCCGGGCGTTCAGGGCGCGGCAGCGCGCGTAGGCGGCCCGTGTCCCGGGCTCGGTGATGCCGGCGGCGTCGAGTTCCCGGGCGGTCACAGGACCCTCCCTCGCGGTCGCTGCCTCGCCACGACCCGGTCCCCGGCGATGCGGGCCGCGGCGAGCTTCCCCGAGATCAGCACGGTGGGCACTCCCACTCCGGGGACGGTGCCGCAGCCGGCCAGGACGACGTTCTCGGCTCCGTGGACGAGGTTGCGGGAGCGGAAGGGGCCCGTCTGGGCGAAGGTGTGGGCGGCCGAGAAGGGGGTGCCCACCGCGTGTCCGGCCGCTGCCCAGTCGGCGGGCGAGACGGTGCGCAATGTCTCCACGGACGCCTCGAACCCCTCCAGTCCGCGCTTGTCCAGCTCTTCCATCAGGCGCTCCAGGTAGGCGGGGGCCAGCTGGGCCCAGTCGACGGGCCCGGTGGCCAGGTTGGGGCACGGGGCGAGGACGTAGTGCAGGTGGCGGCCCTCGGGTGCGAGGGAGGGGTCGGTGGCCGTGGGGCGGGTGATCAGCAGGGAGGGGTCGCTCATCAGGCGTCCCTGACGGGTCAGTTCGTCGAAGGTGCGGGTCCATGCGGCGCCGAAGGAGAGGGTGTGGTGCGCCAGGAGCGGCCAGGTGCGGCGGGTTCCGGCGTGCAGCACGAACGCCGAGGGCGACCAGCGCAGCCGTACGGGCCGCAGGGGGGCGCGCCCCAGGAGCCGGTGCACCACCGGCAGATCGGGTGTGAGGACGACGGCGTCGCAGGCGATCCGCTCGCCCTCGCCGGTGCGTACGGCCGTCACCCTGCCGCCGTGGCCGCGTTCCAGGGCGGCGGCCTCGCTGCCGTAGCGCAGGTCGGCCCCCGCGGCGGCGGCCTCGGCGGCCAGGCCGCGGGCGACGGCGTGCATGCCGCCTCGCGGGAAGTACACGCCGGCGACGGTGTCCATGTAGGCGATGACGGCGTACGCCGCCAGCGCCCGGGCGGGCGGCACGCCGGCGTAGAGGGCCTGGAAGGAGAACACGCGCTGCAGGCGCTCGTCCTTGACGAAGCGCGCGATGCGTGGCTGGAGCCGGCCGAATCCGCCGAGCGCCGCCAGCCGGGCCAGGTCGGGGGTGAGCAGGGCCAGCGGCGAGTCGAAGTTGACGTCGATGAAGCTGCGCATCTGCACCCGGTACAGCTCGCGCAGCCAGGACCGCAGCCGCCGGTACCCGAGTGCCTCCGGACCCCCGGCGAACCGGGCGACCTCGGCCTCCATCGCCTCCGGGTCGCAGTGGACGTCGAGCACGGAGCCGTCGGCGAACCGCGCCCGGTATGCGGGGTGCAGTTCCCGCAGCTCCACCCGCGAGGCCATGGAGCCGCCGGTGGCCGCGAACGCCTCTTCCAGGAGATCGGGCATGGTGAGTACCGTCGGGCCGGTGTCGATGCGGTAGCCGTCCAGTTCGAGCAGGCCGGCGCGGCCCCCCGGTCCTCCGTCGCGTTCCAGGACGGTCACCCTGCGGCCGGCACCCAGCAGGTGGAGGGCGGCGGCGAGCCCGGACAGTCCGGCGCCCACGACGACCACGTGATCGGTGCGGCCCTGGACGGTCCTCATCGCCGGTCGTCCTGGCGTACGAGGGTCCGGCGGACCGGGGCGGCGGTCATGCGACGGCCACCGCGCCGATGCGGCGGGCCAGGGCGGTCAGGTGGCCGATCCCGCGCGGTGTGAGGAGACACGCCGTGGTCGTCAGGAGGGCGGCGGCCTCGTCGGCGAGCGCGGCGATCCGGGCCTCCACGGCCCGCACCGCGCCGAGGTCGCGCAGGAGCCCGCGGAAGGCCTTCAGTTCCGTCTCGTCCGCAAGGGGATTGCCGAGAGTGGAACGGATACGGGCCTCGGCTCCGGGCGGCCCGGACCGCCGGGCCAGCTGCACGGCCACGGCGGTCAGATACGTGAGCTTGCCCGAACGGATGTCGTCGCCGGACGGCTTCCCCGTCTGCGCGGGGTCCCCGTAGACGCCCAGAAGGTCGTCGCGGAGCTGGAACGCCAGGCCGGTCCGGCGGCCGAACTCGTGCAGGACCTCCGTCGCGCGGTCGTCCGCGCCGGCGGCGACCGCGCCAACGGCCAAGGGGCGGGCGACGCTGTAGAGGGCGGACTTCAACTCGGCGGTGCGCAGCGCCGCCTGTGGGTCGTCGGAGCCCTCCGCCTGCAGGCGGAGGTCCAGGTGCTGGCCCGCCACCATCTCGGACCGCATGGCCTGCCAGAGCTCTTCGACCCTGCGGCGCACGGCGGCGTCCATGGGAACCGTCCTGAGCAGGTCCTCGGCCCACACCAGGGCCAGGTCGCCCGCCAGCACGGCCTGTGCGAACCCGTAGGCCGCCGCGTCCCCGGACCAGCCCGCGCGGCGGTGCGCCTCGGCGAAGTGGGCGTGCACGGCGGGCCCGCCGCGGCGGGTCTCCGAACGGTCCATCACGTCGTCGTGGATCAGTGCGCAGGCCTGCAGCAGCTCCAGCGCCGCCCCCAGCCGCACCGGCACCCCGGCCTCGTCCCCGGCGGTGGGCCCGCCGGCGGCGAGCCAGCCCCACCACACGCAGCGGGCCCGCAGCCGGGCACCGCCCCGCGAGACGAACTCCGTCAGCACCTCGGCCAGGGCGGCGTCCGCGGGCAGGACGCCCGATCCGGTGAGGCGCCGCTCCGCCATGTAGGCGGACAGTTCGGCCTCCACTGCTCCCACCACTTCGGTGTCGGCTCCCGCATCCGCGCGTTCCACGTCGGCCTCTCGGTCGATGTCCCGGGCGGCCGGACTCCGCGTGCGGAGTCGGCTCCCTCTGGCGACCGCTTCCCACTCCGCCGCCTCGGAGCCTCGCGCCCGCCGCAGGGCGTGCCCGCGGCGGTGTGCGGACCCCTCGGGGGTCCACGGTCGCTCCCGACTCTCGCACCGGCCCGGCCGCCGCGCATCCGCAGGCACCCGCACGGCCGGTCTCGCCGGGGCGCGTCGGGGCGCGTCGGGGCGGGGTCACGTCAGGTCGGGTGGGTGGGGTCGGGACGGGCGGGATCTGATCGGACGCACGCTGCCGGTTCGGGGAGCGGGGGTGCCCCGTCCAGGTGGGCGACGACGGCCCCAGGGCGGGTCCGCCCGGTTGCCGCCGTCCGAGGTCTGCGGCGGTTCAGCCGTTCGCCGTCCACGGGCGCGAGCGGCACGCGGGTCGGCGACGGTCCCGTCGTGCCCCGTCAGAGGGGAGGGTGTGCGCCGCCACCGCGGCCGGCCGTCGCAGCTCGTACGCTCCGTGGGCTTCCCGGTCGTCCCGCCCGAAGCCTTGCTCCAGCACGTGCCGCGCGGGGCGGTGGGATGGGTCGATGGCCGCCTGCGGTGCGCTCCGCTCGGCGCCCACCACCGTCGTGGCGTTCGGGCGGTCCCGTGTCCGGCGGGCCCGGCGCAGCACCGCCGCCCCGCGGGGGCCTGTTCGAGCGGGCCCGCGGGTGCGGAGCCGAGCGGGCCTCGGTTCCGGCTCGCGCCGGTGCGCGGCTTGCCCGCACGGCGGCGGGCGGTCGCGGGCCCGTGACGGGACGTCCGACCGCGCCGCGCCCGGCGCAGCCCGGAGCGGGAAGAGCGGGGGGGGCCGTACGCCCGGCCCGGGGCGTGCGGCCCGTCCCCGACCGCGGTCGGTGACACTCTGGGGCCGGCACCGCGTGGTGGCGAACCGCCGCTCAGCCACCGCCGTTCAGCTGTCGAGGACCGCCTGCCGGGGCTCGGTGGCCGGTGCCGCCTCAGCGGTGCCGGACGCCGCGCGGGCGGCCGGGATGGCCGCGGCGATGAGCGCGGCGAGCAGTGCGATGCCGCAGCCGATCATCAGGCCGGTGCGGAAACCGCTCTCGGAGGTGAAGGTGTAGCCGCCCGCGGTCATGGACATCTGGGAGAGGACGACACCGACCACAGCGGCGCCCACCGAGGTGCCGAGCGAACGCATCAGGGCGTTGAAGCCGTTGGCGGCGGCGGTCTCCGCCAGCGGGACGGAGCCCATGATCAGGGCGGGCATCGACCCGTACGCGAGTCCTACACCACTGTTGACGACCATGACCGCCAGCATCAGGCCCCAGGCGGTGCCGGTCAGGACCAGCGACAGCCCGTACCCCGCGGCGAGGACCAGGGTGCCGCAGATCAGGGTGACCTTGGGGCCGCGGGCGTTGGTCAGCTTGCCGCCGAGGGGAGAGACGATCATCATCATGACGCCGCCGGGCAGGAGCCACAGGCCCGCCGCGAGCATGGACTGGCCGAGGCCGTAGCCGGTCGCCTTCGGGAACTGCAGCAGCTGCGGGACCACCAGCATCCCGGCGTACATGCCGAAGCCCACGAAGACCGAGGCGACATTGGTGATCAGCACCCGGGGCCTGGCCGTGGTGCGCAGGTCCACCAGCGGGTCGCGGGTGCGCAGTTCCCACCATCCCCAGACGCCCAGCACGACGACGGCCGCACCGAAGAGGCCGAGCGTGGTCGCCGATCCCCAGCCCCAGTCGGCGCCCTTGGACACGGCCAGCAGCAGGCACACCAGGCCGGCGCCCAGGCCGAGCGCCCCGGGCACGTCGAAGCGCTGTCCCTTGGCGCCGGCGGGCACCTCGGGAATGAAGAACCAGATCAGCGCCGCGACCACGGCCGCGAGGCCCCCGGCGCCCCAGAACAGCACGCGCCAGTCGGCGTACTGGGCGACGGCGGCGGCGATCGGCAGGCCCAGGCCACCGCCGATACCCATGGAGGCGCTGACCAGGGCGATGGAGGAGCTGAGCCTCTCCGCGGGCACCACGTCGCGCAGCAGGGCGATCCCGAGAGGCACCATGCCCATGCCCATGCCCTGCAGACCGCGTCCGACGATCATCGGCACGACGGAGGACGACAGGGCGCACACCACCGAGCCCGCCACCAGCGGCACCGAGCAGGCCACCAGCATGCGCCGCTTGCCGACCAGGTCGCCGAGCCGTCCGAAGACGGGCACGCACACGGCCGCCACCAGGAGGGTGGCGGTGATCACCCACGCGGCGTTCGAGGACGAGGTGTTCAGGATCCGGGGCAGTTCGGTCAGCAGCGGGGTGACCAGCGTCTGCATGATGGCGGCGGTGGTGCCGGCGAGGGCGAGCGTGGCAACCACGCCCCCTGCACGGGCTGTGGGTGGTGGGGCGTTCATGTCGGCACTCCTCGACGGGCGTCCATACGTTTCAAGCGGTGTGCATCATACATATGAGATGCATGGCACACATGATGTGTCGGGTGCACGCCTATGCGACGATGACCATGGGCGCCGAGGAGGGACACCGGCGGCGGCCTGTGAACGGCAGGAGGCGGAAGCGACATGGGCAGACACTCCCACGAGGTCGAGTACGAGCAGATGCTCCTAAGCCGCCACGAGGTGCTGCGCCACCGGTCCAGCAGCCTGGACCGCAGCGCCTACATCCTCCTCAGCCGTATCCGCGTCCAGGGGCCGATGTCGATCGGCGAACTGAGCGAGGCCTTCGCGCTGGACACCTCGACCCTCAACCGGCAGACGGCCGCCGCCATGCGCGCCGGCCTCGTCGAACGCATCCCCGACCCCGAGGGCGGCATGGCCCGCAAGTTCCGCATCACCCTCCGGGGCGCCCGCATGCTCGACGAGGAACGGGACACGATCATCAGCGGCCTGGACAGGGTGATGGCCGACTGGTCCGACGAGGACATCGCCGCCTTCGCCTCCTACCTCAGGCGCTTCAACACCGACATCGAACGCCTCGCCGGGCGGCCGTGGCCGCGCCCGTGACCATCTGCGGCGCATCTCACTTTCAAATATAAATTCAGGAGGTAGCCTGGGGGTGCGCGGACCTCCAGGGGCCCGCTGCGGAACACTGCACGGAGCCCTGAAGAAGGGCATGTCGCGAAGGACTGCGGTATGGAGATCAAGGGGTCGGTCGCCCTGGTGACGGGAGCCAACCGGGGGATCGGGCACGCGTTCGCCCGGGCCCTCCTCGAACGCGGCGCGGCGAAGGTCTACGCCGCCGTTCGCGATCCGAAGAGCGTGACGGATCCGGACGTCGTGCCGCTGCGGCTGGACGTGACGGACGAGGCGCAGGTGGAGGCGGCGGCGCGGGCCGCCGGCGACGTCTCCGTCCTGGTCAACAACGCCGGCGTCGCCGGCGGGGGCGCCGGGCTGCTGTCGGGCGGCCTCGACGGCGCGCGCCAGGCCATGGAGGTCAACTTCTTCGGCACGTGGTCGGTCTCCCGGGCCTTCGCCCCGGTGCTGGCGCGCAACGGCGGCGGCGCGGTGGTGAACATGCTGTCGCTGGCGTCCTGGGTCGGGCGGCCGGACTTCCCCGGCTACGCCGCGTCCAAGGCGGCGCAATGGTCGCTGACGGATTCCCTGCGCAAGGGGCTGCATGCGCAGGGCACCCTCGTCGTCGGCGTGCACTGCGGATTCGTGGACACCGATCTGAGCGCCTGGACGGACGCGCCGAAGATCAGCGCCGCCGACGTGGCGGACATGGCCTTGGACGCCGTGACCCAGGGCCGGTACGAGGTCCTCGGCGACGAGGCGACGCGGAGCACCAAGGCCGCCCTCTCGCTGCCGCCCGTGTCCGGCGCCTGATCCGCGCCGCTCCTCAGGGTCCGCGCCGGTCCGCGCATGATGTCGCCCCGCACCACCGGCGATCCGGCGCGCGGGACACCCCCCGCGAACCGTCACGCGCACACCGGCGCGGAATAGAACCCTCCGGAGGAACGTAATAAGGAGGCAAAAGACGCTGGTCACGTGAGAGCCCGTACACCTCGGTGGCGGTCGGGTCCGCGGTCGGCGCAGATCACGGACCGTCCGGGAGGCAGACATGGGCATACGGCGGACGACCCTTCCGGGCATCGGGACGCAGTATGTCGTGCCCACGCGTACCGGGCGGAACCTGTCGGTGGTGGTGCACCAGGACGGGCGGAGGTTCCTCGGGTTCTACGAGGCCGACGATCCCGACGCCTGCGGAATGTCCCTCCCCCTGGAGGCCGACGAGGCCGCGGCACTGGCCCGGCTGCTGGACCCGACGCCCCTGGACGCGGTGCGGACGGACGGCATCGGGCTGGTCACCGAGCAGCTCCCCGTCGACTCGAGATCGCCGTACGCGGGGCGGCCGCTGGGCGACACCCGGGCGCGGACGCTGACCGGTGCCTCCGTCGTCGCGGTGCTGCGACGGACGAGCGCGCATCCCTCGCCCGGCCCGGACTTCCGGCTGGCGATCGGCGACACGCTCGTGGTGGTCGGCACGCGTGAGGGCGTCGACGCCCTGGCCGCCATCGTGGCGGGTCGGTGAGCATGCACGACACCACCGCTCTGCTGATCGAACTCGGGGCCGTCATTCTCGGCCTGGGCCTCATCGGGCGCTTCGCGGGCCGGCTGGGGCTCTCGCCCGTCCCGCTCTACCTGCTGGCCGGTCTGGCCTTCGGGCACGGCGGCGTCCTTCCGCTGTCCGCGAGCGAGGACTTCATCTCCGTGGGGGCGGAGATCGGGGTGATCCTGCTGCTCCTGATGCTGGGGCTGGAGTACAGCGCCTCGGAACTGGTCACCAACCTGCGCACCCAGTACCCCTCGGGGGCCGTGGACTTCGTTCTGAACGCGGTGCCGGGCGCGGTGGCCGCGCTGCTGCTGGGATGGGGGCCGGTGGCGGCCGTCGCGCTGGCGGGGGTCACCTGGATCTCCTCCTCGGGGGTCATCGCGAAGGTGCTCACGGACCTCGGACGGCTCGGCAACCGCGAAACGCCCGTGGTGCTCGGCGTCCTGGTCATCGAGGACCTGGCCATGGCGGTCTACCTGCCGCTGCTGACCACCTTGCTGGCGGGCCTCGGGCTGGCGGCCGGGGGCGTGACCCTGGCCATCGCCCTCGGCACCGTGGGCGTCGTGCTGTATCTGGCACTACGCCACGGACGACTGCTGAGCAGGGCCGTCTCCTCCGACAACCCCGAGATGCTGCTGCTGGTCGTGCTCGGGCTGGCGCTGGTCGTGGCGGGCATCACGCAGAAGCTCCAGGTGTCGGCGGCCGTCGGCGCGTTCCTGGTGGGCATCGCCCTGTCCGGTGAGGTCGCCGAGGGTGCGGGACGGCTGCTGACGCCGCTGCGCGATCTGTTCGCCGCCGTCTTCTTCGTGTTCTTCGGGTTGTCGACCGACCCCGCGGCCATTCCGCCGGTACTGCTCCCGGCGCTCGCCCTGGCGCTGGTCACCACGGGAACCAAGATCGCCACCGGCTGGTACGCCGCGCGGCGGGCGGGCATCCAGGCGCGCGGCCGGTTGCGGGCGGGGGGCGCGCTCGTGGCGCGCGGGGAGTTCTCGATCGTCATCGCCGGCCTGGCCGTCGCCGCGCAGCCCGGGATCGGGCCTCTCGCCACCGCGTACGTCCTGATCCTGGTCGTCGCCGGTCCGCCGGCGGCCCGCTACACCGAGCCCGCGGTCACCGCGCTCGCCCGGCTGCTGCGGCGGGACGCGTTCGCGCCCCCGCCACCGGAGACCCTGGAGCCCTTCGAGGCCCTCGATGTGGCGCAGGCCGAGGAGTCCTCCGCGCGGCCCTGAGCGCGGCCATCTTGTTCCGAGATGACTGACATCATGATCCATCTCTACTGAAGGGGAAGCATCCGCGGCGTGCGGGCGCTGCACCAGTGGTCCGGGCGGCACAAGGAGTCGTCCGGCACCGACACCGTCCGCTGAACCGCGCTCCCGGTCCCCGCCGGGGAAGGGGCTGCCCCATGGCCACCCGCCCGAAGCGCCCTTCCGTGCGTTCCCAGGCGCCCGCCGCTGCCGCCCCCGGCGTCCCCGGATGGCTGATAACCCTGCTGGCCGTCGCCTCCGGCATGACCGTCGCCAACCTCTACTACGCCCAGCCGCTGCTGTCGTCCCTGAGCCGCGACTTCCACCTCGGAACGGCGACCGCCGGCGCGCTGGTCACGGTGACGCAGATCGGTTACGTGGTGGGGATGGTCTTCCTGGTCCCGCTCGGCGACCGGCTGGAGAAGCGCCGGCTGGTCACCTCGGTGCTCGCCCTCACCACGGTCGCCCTCGCGGTGGCGGGCACCGCCTCGAGCTTCCCGGTGCTGCTCGTGGCGTCGCTGGTCAGCGGTGTCACCTCCGTCGTCGCGCAGATCCTCGTGCCGTTCGCGGCGGACCTCGCGCCCGACCAGGCCCGCGGTCGCGTCGTCGGCCGGGTGATGAGCGGGCTGCTCGCGGGGATCCTGCTCTCCCGCACCGTCAGCAGCCTGGTTTCCGACGTCGCGGGCTGGCGCTACGTCTATCTCGGCTCCGCGGTCCTGATGGCCCTCCTGGCCCTGGCGCTGCATGCCGCCCTGCCGCAGCGCGCCCCGACGACCGCCCTTCCCTACGGCCAGGTCCTGCGCTCGACGGCGCGACTGGTGCGGACGCATCCGGCGTTGCGGCGCCGGGCGCTGTACCAGGCCGCCCTGTTCGGCGCTTTCAGCGCGTTCTGGACCACCGTGTCCTTCCTGCTCACCGGACCGTTCCACTACTCGCAGATCGGGGTCGCGGTCTTCGCGCTCGTGGGCGCCGCGGGTGCCGCGGTGGCTCCGGCGGCGGGCCGCTGGGCGGACCGCGGGCTCTCCCGCCCGATCACGGGGACCGCATTCGGCGTGGCGGCCGCGGCCTTCGCCGTGGCGGGCTTCGGGCAGCACAGCATCGTCCTGGTCGCCCTCGCCGGGATCCTGATCGACATGGCCGTGCAGACCACGCTGATCCTCGGGCAGCACACGGTGTACCAGCTCGACGCCACCGCCCGTTCCCGGTTGAACAGCGCCTTCATCGCGCTCTTCTTCGTGGGCGGTGCGCTCGGATCCGAGCTGGGGTCGTTGGCCTACCACGCGGCCGGCTGGACGGCGGTCAGCTACCTGGGCGCCGGACTGCCCCTGATCGCGCTCGGCTACTGGGCGACGGAGTGGCGCGCCGCCCGCACGACCGCGCGGGACCCGGCGGCGCAGACCCACACCCGCTGACCGGACTCACCCGCCCACCGCGGTTCTTGCGGCCCGACACCCCGCCTGCCTCCCCGCAACGGCGCCCCGCACGGATCACCCCTGCCCCGTAGCGGCCGTACCGGAAACGATGTGCCTCAACAGCGCCTGCACCGCGGGCGCCGGATCACCGCCCGGCCTGACCACCATGATCTTCCAGGCGGGCGCGTGCCGCTCGAACCGGCGGACGGCCAGATCCGGGAAGTGCGCGGCGATCGAGGCGGGCATGACACAGACCCCCAGATCGTGCCGGACCAGCTCGGCCGCGGCAAGGACGTCGTTCGCCTCGAACACCCGGGTCCGCTCCACCGCCGCTGCCCGAAAAGCCCGGTCCACCTCGGCGCGGGCGGCGAAACCGGGCGGGAAGTCCACGAAGGGCATACCGGAGACCTCCTCGAAGGTCACCACGTCCTTCCTCGCGAAGGCCCGCCCCGGCGCGGAGACCAGAAGCATCTGCTCGCGCGACAGGAGGCGGGTCACCAGCCCCCGTTGCTGCTGGCGGTCGAGGGCCACCACCGCGAGGTCCACCGTGCCCTCCCGCATCGCCTGCCGGATGTCGGCCACCGCGGCCTGCCGAAGGCGCACGGTCACCCCGGGGTGTTCCGCGCGCAGGCGCGCCAGGGGCTGGTGCAGGCCGGCCCAGACCCCCTGCATCGTGCCGACGGTCACCAGCCCCCGCAGCTCCCCCCGGACGGCGTCGACGGCGGCGCGCGCCTCCTCGGCCGCGCGGAGCGCGGCACGCGCAGCGGGCACGAACGCCTCCCCCGCCGGGGTCAGCGACACCCGGTGCGTCGTCCTCTCGAAGAGTGCGCTGCCCAACTCCCGCTCCAGCGCCCGTACGGCTCCGGACACCGCGGACTGCACGACGTGCAACCGGCGGGCGGCCGCCGTGAAGCCGCCCTCCTCGGCGACCGCGACGACCACTTCCATCTGCCGCAGATCCATGCGCACCAGCCGCCTTCCCGTCACCGGCCCCGGGCCGGCCGCCCTGATGATCCACCGCTGCAAGCATCGCACCGGCAGCAGGACGGGCGGACTCTCCGCGTGGTGCGGGGCCTGGCGGCCCTGGCCGCCCGATCCTGTCCCCGAACGTCATATGCGTCTCAACTTCCCTCTCTCGACACTCCGTTCATGTGATCACGCGCCTGACGACCACGCTCGTTCACACCGCGGCCGGGTGCGTGCCGCACATTCGCCGGGGCGTTCCGCTCGGGGCCGCCGCAGTGCAGGGACAGCACCAGGGAGAACGCGTGCGAGCCACACCAGCCGCCGTCCCCGCCGCGCCGGGCGGCGCGGCGGCAGCCGCTGACACCGCTGACACCACCTCAAGCGTCCTCGGGGCAGCGCCGCCGGACGTGCTCGCCGCGATCGAGGAGCAGGCGCGGCGGACACCCGACGCCCCGGCAGTCGTCGATGCCGCGGGCACCACCTCCTACGCAGGGCTCCTGGCCGCCGTCACCCCGCTGGCGCGGGCCCTGCGGGGGCACGGAGTGCGCCCGGGGGACCTGGTGGGCCTGTGCCTGCCCAGGGGCCGGGACGCGGTCGTGGCGATGCTGGCGGTGCTGCGGGCCGGGGCCGGCTACCTGCCGCTCGACCCGGGATACCCGGCGGCGCGAGTGGCGGTCATGCTCGAGGAGGCCGCGCCCCGGGTGGTGCTGGTCCCGCCCGGCGGCACGGACGGGTTCGCCCCCTCCCTGCCCGCGGGGACGCCGGTGCTCGCGGTGGACGCGGCCGCCGGGGCCGATCCCGTCCCGGGCACGCCGCTGGCCCCGGAGGACCCGGCGTACGTCATCTTCACCTCCGGCTCGACGGGACGGCCCAAGGGCGTGGTGGTACCGCGCCGCGCGCTGACGCACTTCTGCCGGGCGGCCGGGGAACGCTACGGCTTCTCCCCCGTCGACCGCGTGCTGCAGTTCGCGTCCCTCAGCTTCGACGCCAGCGTGGAGGAGATCTTCCCCCCGCTCGCCGCCGGCGCCGCGGTCGTCGTCCGGGACGACGACATGATCAGCCGTCCCGACGTCTTTCTGGACCGCTGCGCCGGGCTCGGCATCACGGTCCTCGATCTGCCGACCGCCTACTGGCACGAACTCGTCGCCGCGCTCGCGCGCGGCGAGGCGGTGCTCCCCCCGACGGTGCGCACGGTGATCATCGGCGGTGAGGCGGTCCATCCCGAGGCGGTCGCCCGCTGGGAGGCGCGGGTGGGCACGCGGGTGCGGCTGCTCAACACCTACGGGCCCACCGAGACCGCGGTCGTGGCGACCGCCGCCGACCTGACCTCCTGGACGGGCGAGGGGCCGGTGCCCATCGGCACTCCGCTGCCAGGTGTCGCCGTACGGGTCGTCGCCGAGGACGGCACGACAGCGGCGCCCGGCGAACCGGGCGAGTTGCGCATCGGAGGCGCCGGAGTGGCCACCGGCTACCTCGAACGCCCGGAACTGACCGAGGACCGGTTCCGCGAGGGACCGCACGGACTACGCGAGTACCTGTCCGGCGACCGGGTGCGGCAGCTGCCGGACGGCGGCCTGGAGTACCTGGGCCGGCTCGACCACCAGGTGAAGATCCGCGGCTTCCGGGTGGAACCGGGCGAGGTGGAGAGCGCGCTGCGGGCGGTGCGGGGCGTCACGGACGCCGTCGTCCTCGTGGACACCGGCGCGGGCGCGCCGCGGCTCGCGGCCCACCTCGTGACCGCGGACAAAGCGCCGGGCACCGACGCCATCCGCCGTGAGCTGGCCACCCGCCTGCCGCACTACCTCGTTCCGGCCGTCCTCTTTGTCCACCCGGCCTTCCCGTTGACGGCGCAGGGCAAGGTGGACCGCGCCGCGCTGGCCGCCTCGGCGACCGCGGCCCCGGTGGTGCCCCCGGTCGCGGCGGACAGCGCCGGGGACCGTTCGCCCGAGGCGCTCGTGGCCGCCGTGTGGCGGGAGGTGCTCGGCGCCGGGGACATCCGTCCCGGTGACGACTTCTTCGCCCTCGGCGGGGACTCGCTCTCCGCCATCCGTATGATCAGCCGGCTGCGGCACGCGCACGGGGTCGACCTCACGCTCAGCGCGCTCTACGCGGCGCCCACGCTGGCCGAGGTCGCCACCGCCGTCCGTGCCGCCGGCGGTGCCCCGGGTTCCTCGCCCACCCTGGGCGCCCGCGAGGACGAGGAGCACGGTGAGGGACACGGCGGGGAGCTGCCGGCCGGAAAGCCGTCGCAGGTCCCGCTCACCGCTCTGCAGCGCGACTTCTGGATGGCCGAGCAGGTGAGCCCGGAACTTCCGGTTCACACCCTGGGCATCCGCTATCGCTGGGCGGCGCCCGTCCGTCCCGAACTGCTGCCCCGGTGCCTCGCCGAACTGGCCGCGCGCCACCCCGCTCTGGTGTCGCGCTTCCCCTACCGCGACGACACGCCGGTGATGGCCGTCGACCCGTCCGCGACCATCCCCTTCGGCGAGATCGACCTGCGGGACCTGGAACCGGCGGCGGCCCGGGCGCGGGCGGCGGAGGAGCGCCGCGGGATCGTGGGCGAGCCGATCGATCTCGAGCGGGGCCCGGTCGCCCGCGCGGTGCTGGTGCGCACGCCCGACGGGGACGAGCTCCTTTTCGCCGTCCACCACCTGGTCTTCGACGGCTGGTCCGTGGGGGTGCTCGGGGACGGGCTCGCCGAGGTGTACGACGACCTGAACGCGGGTCGTGAGCCGCGGCGCACCGGCCCCGACCGCCTCGCGGAGGCCGTTCGCCGGCGGACGGCCGCCTCGGGTGACGCCGCCCTCACCGCGTACTGGCGCGACCGCTTCGACGGCGCGGACCTCGACCTGGAGCTGCCAGCGGACCGGCCGCGTCCCGCCGCGGCGACCCACCGTGCGGGACGGGTCACCCGCGACCTCGGTCCCGCGTCGCTCGCCCTGCTGAACGCGTGCGCCAGGGAGCACCGGGTCAGCCTCTTCATGGTCGTCCTCGCGGCTGTGCAGGTCGTCCTCGGCAGATACAGCGGCCGAAGCGACGTGACCGTGCTGGCCCCGGTGGCCGGACGGGAGGACCCCGCGCTGGACCGCGTCGTCGGCTCCGTCCTCGACATCCTGCCGCTGCGCGGCGACCTGACGGGCCGTCCGACGTTCGCCGGGCTGCTGGCCCGGGTGCGGGACGCCGTGCTGCGCGACCTTGAGCACCAGGGGCTGCCGCTGCCCGAGATCACGGCGGCGGTACGGCGCCCGGGCGGCGGCCGGCTCGACCCGCTCAGCCGGGTGAGCGTGACCGTCCACAACACGGCGGCGCCGCGTGACCCGCTGGTGGCGTACGCCGGGGACGAGGCGCCCGCCGCGACCGTGGCGGACCTCGCGATCGGTCTGGACTTCCCGGCCGACGGCCCGGTCCTGACCGTCGACTACGCGGCCGAACTCTTCGACGCCGAAAGGGTCGAGGCCTTCGTGGGCCATCTGCTGACCCTGCTCCTCGCCGCGGCCGCCGCCCCGGGGACCGAGGTGGGCCGGCTGCCCCTGCTCACGGCCACCGAACGGCACACCGTCCTCCGCACGTGGAACGACAGCGCCGCCGAGATCCCCGCGGCGCGCGGCCTGTCGGAGGTCTTCGAGCGCTGCGTGGCACGCCGGCCGGACGCGCCCGCCCTCACCTCGGGCTCGCGGACGGTCAGCTACGACTGGCTCAACCGGAGGGCGAACCGCGTCGCCCACGTGCTGCGTGAGCGCGGCGTGCGCCCTGGCGAGCGGGTGGCGATCTGCCTGGACCGCGGGATCGACCTGTTCGCGGCGATGTGGGGGGTCCTCAAGGCGGGCGGCGCCTATGTGCCGTTGGACCCGGCATACCCGCACGAGCGGCTGCGCTACATGCTCGAGGACAGCGGCCCGGTGGCCCTGGTCACCCGGCTCGACCTCGCGGGCGCCCCGGACGCGCCCACAGGCTCGGCCGTCCTCGCGCTCGACCGGGACGCCCCGCTGCTCGACGCCGCGGCGGACACCGACCCGGAGCCCGTCGGGACACCGGACGACCCGGCCTACGTCATCTACACCTCCGGGTCCACCGGCCGCCCCAAGGGCGTGGTGGTGACCCACCGGAACCTGGTGCACGCCGCCACCATGTGGCAGCGCGCCTACGACCTCGACCCGGACTGGACGTACCAGCAGGCCGCAAGCTTCTCCTTCGACATGTTCGTGGGCGAGACGCTGCGCGCGCACTGCACCGGCGGCCGGCTCGTCGTCGTCCCGCGCGAGACGCTGCTGGACCCGGCGGAGCTCTACGCGCTCATGCGTACGGAGCGGGTCCAGTGCACCGAACTGGTGCCGGCCGTGCTGCGGGCGCTGCTGGCCCACGCCGAACAGGCCGGGGAGCGCCTGGACTTCGTGCGGCTGCTGATCGGCGGTGGCGAGAAGTGGCAGGTACGCGAGTATCAGCGGGCGCAGCGCCTCGTCGGCCCCGGCAACAGGGTTGTCAACGCGTACGGCGTCACCGAGGTCACGGTCGACAACGTCTACTTCGACGGGGACGTCGACGACCTTCCGGCCGAGGCGCCGCTGCCCATCGGCCGTCCCTTCCCCAACAACCGGGTGTACGTCCTGGACGCGTTCGGGGAGCCGGTGCCGCCCGGTGTCGTGGGCGAGCTGCACCTGGGCGGCGCCGGGGTGTCGCCCGGCTACCACGAGCGGCCGGAACTGACCGCGCAGCGGTTCGTCCCCGACCCGTACGCTCCGGACGCGGCAGGCGGCCTGGGCGGCACGGCAGGCGGCGCGCGCATGTACCGGACCGGGGACAGCGCGCGCTACCGCCGCGACGGCACGGTGGACTTCTTGGGCCGTCTCGACGACCAGGTCAAGGTGAACGGCTACCGGGTCGAACTCGGCGAGGTCGAGGCAGCGCTCGGCGCGCTGCCCGGGGCGGCGGCGTCCGCGGCCGCGGTGCACACGCTGCCCTCCGGGTCCGCCCAGCTCGTCGGCTACGTCGTGACGGCTCCGGACGCCGGGCTCACCGAAGCGGCGGTGCGTGAGGCGCTGGGCACCACTCTGCCCGCCCACATGGTGCCCGCGCGCGTGGTGTTCCCGCCGCGGCTGCCGCTCACCCCGAACGGCAAGCTCGACCGGCGCGCCCTGCCCGCACCGCCCGACGCCGCCGACGCCCCGGCGCGCACCGCCCCCCGGAACGCGGCCGAGCAGCGCATCGCGGCCGTCTGGGCGAGCACGCTGGGAGTGCGGGAGACGGCGATCGGCATCGACGACAGCTTCTTCTCGCTGGGCGGGGACTCCTTCGCGGCGCTGTGGGCCGTCCGGCGGATCGATCCGGGCCTGGCCCTGGTGGAGCTCTACCGCACGCCCACCGTGCGCGGGCTCGCCGCGCTGCTCGCGGACCGCGCGGAACGCGAGCAGCGAGGCGAGGGGCGGGCCACGGAGCCGGCGCCGCTGCTGCACCGGCTCACGGCGCGGGAGGCGGATCCGGGCGCGGGCGGCGTCACGGTCGTCGCGGTGCCCTTCTCCGGCGGCAGCGCCGTCGCCTACCGGCCGCTGGCCGAGCAACTGCCGCCGCAGTGGGGGCTGTACGCGGTCGAGCTGCCGGGCCACGACATGAGCAGGCCGGACGACGCGCTGCTCCCGGGCGCCGAGGTGGCGTCCCGGGTGGTGGCGGAACTCGGGGCGGTGCCGGGCCCCGTCCTGCTCTACGGGCACTGCCTGGGCACGGGCGTCACGCTGCAGATCGCACGCCAGGCGGAGGCCGCCGGCATCGACGTGGTGGGAGTCGGCCTCGGCGCGGCCTTCCCCACAGCGCGGCTCCCCGGGCGCTTCTTCGACTGGCTGCACCGGCTGGTGCCCACCGACTGGCTCACCTCAGACCGGGAGTACCTTTCCTACCTGCGGGCGCGCGGCGGCTTCACGGAACTCGACGACCCCGAGCAGGAGCAGTTCGTGCTGCGCAACGTGCGGCACGACGCCCGGGACGCCGAGGAGTTCTACACGAGGGCATACCAGAACACGGCGACGCCCAGACTGCGGGCCCCGGTCCTCAGCGTGGTGGGCTCCCGGGACCGGGTCACCGAGCTCTACCAGGAGCGCTATCACGAGTGGGAGCACTTCGCGGACGACGTGTCCCTGGCGGTGCTCCCGAAGGCGGGCCACTTCTTCGTCAAGTCCCACGCCGCACCGCTGGCCCGGACCCTGGTGGAGCACGTCGAGCGGCGGTGCGAACAGCCGGCCCCGGTGGACGGCGCGCGGGTCGACAGCGGCACGCCCCAGGACGGCGCGGCCGGAGCAGAGCGCTCCGGGCAGGACGGCGCCGAGGGGCAGCCCGACAAGGTCCGGCTGCCCCGGCGGCAGGCGAGGGCCACGGCGGGCGCCAGGCCGAGCCTGTCCCGGTTCGCCGTCGTGGCCCTCGGCCAGTTCCTGTCGATGATCGGCAGCAGCCTCAGCACCATGGTCCTGAGCATCTGGGTCTACCGGCAGAGCGGTTCGATCACCGACTTCGCCGTGGTCAACGCGGTGGGCATGCTCCCCGGCATCCTTGCGGGGCCGCTGGCCGGCGCGATGGCGGACCGCTGGAACCGCCGCATGATCATGCTGGCGAGCGACGCGGTGGCGGGCCTGGCGATGGGCGCGCTCGGCCTACTCGTCCTCGGCGGCGGCCTGCGGATGTGGCAGGTCTACCTGGCCGTGTCGGTCACGTCCGTCGCGGGCGCCTTCCAACGGCCCGCCTACCTGGCCGCGGTGGCCCAACTGGTGCCCAAGCGGTACCTCGGGCACGCGGGCGGCATCAGCCAGCTCGGGGTGGGCGTGGGCACGGTGTCCGCGCCCATGATGGGCGCCGGGCTGATCGGGGTGATCGGCGTCCCCGGTGTGCTCCTGATCGACGTGTGCAGCTTCGCGGCGGGAGTCGTGACACTCGTGGCGGTCCGTTTTCCCGACACCCTCTTCCGCCGCCGCGACGAGTCGTTCGGCAGGGAGCTCACCGGCGGCTGGCGCTACGTCGCCCGCCGGCCCGGGCTCCGCGCGGCGCTGCGCTTCTTCGTCGTCGACCACGCCTTCTACACCCTCGGCTTCGCGGTCATCACACCGATGCTGCTCATCGAGCAGTCCCCACTGGTACTGGGCACGGCACTGGGCGCCGGGGGTGTCGGCGGGCTGTGCGGCAGCCTGGTGATGGGACTGTGGGGCGGCACGGCCCGCAGAGCGCACGGCATGCTCGTCTCCATGGCGGTGGCCAGCCTGGCGATGGCGATGACCGGTTTCGCCTGCCCGCCGCTGATCGTGGCCGGGATGTTCCTGCTGGCCTTCGGCGAGTCCCTGGCCGACGGACACTGGGTCGCTCTCGTCCAGACCAAGGTCGGCCTCGAGCTCCAGGGGCGCGTCCTGGCCCTGTTCATGACGCTGATGATGCTGACCATGCCGCTCGGCTATCTGGTCGTCGGCCCGCTGGCCGAGCACTTCGTGACGCCGCTCCTGGAGCCGGGCGGCGCGCTGGCGGGCACGGTCGGAGTGCTGCTCGGCACCGGCCCCGGACGCGGGCTCGCGCTGCTCGTCGTCGTCAGCGGCCTGCTGCAACTGGGCTGGGCCGCCCGCGGCTGGGCCGACGCACGGCTGCGCCTGATCGAGGACGAACTGCCCGACGCCCTGCCCCCGGCGGAGATCGGCGACCTCGACGACCTCCAGGCCCACGCCGACTCCCAGCTCGTCACGGCCCGCGCCTGACACCCCGCGCACCGGTGCCCGCAGCCATGCCGGGCGCCGGCGGGCACATCCCACCACCACACCCCACCACGCCCGAGAGGGAACCGTCATGTCCACCGCAGCACCACCGTCGACCGAAGCCCCCTCCGACGCCTTCGGCACCCCCCTCGTCGATGTCTCCGCCCTGATCCCCTCGGACGGCCGGGTCCTGGTCAAGGACGAGACGCGCTACGCCTCGGGAAGCCACAAGGAGCCCGCCGCCCGCGCCGTCGTGGCCCGTGCCGTGGCCGACGGCCACCGGCACGTCACCATCGCGACCTGCGGCAACTACGGCCGGGCCATGGCCACGGCCTGCCAGGCCGCCGGCGTGGAGTGCACGGTCGTCCTCCCCTCCGGCTGGAGCGACGGCGGCGAGGCGATGCGCGCCGCCGGAGCGCGCGTCCTCCTGGTGGACGGGTCCTACGAGGACGCCGTGGACGAGTCCCGCCGGCTCGCCGCCCGCGGTGACCGGGTCGACGGCAATGTGGACGGCCCCTACGCCGAGGCCGTGTTCGAGGGGCACGGGGTGGTCGTGTCCGCCCTGCGTGCCGCGCTGCCCGAACCGCCTGCGGCGATCTGGCTGCCGGTCGGCAACGGCACGACCGTGATCGGCGTCAGGCGACGGCTGGAGCTGCTTCGCTGGGACACCGTGGTCAACGGCGTGGGATCGGCCGGCAACAACCCGATGGTGACCTGCTGGCCGGGCCCGTACCGGCCGCTGCCCCCGCAGTCCGTCACCACCACCGACCACAACCAGCCGCTGGTCAACTGGCACGCCCTCCAGGGGGACGAGGCCATGACGGCGATCGCTGCCACCGGCGGCACCGTCCTCGGCGCCGACGACCGGGAGCTGTGCGAGGCAAGGGACGCGCTAACGGAATTCGGGGCCTTTCCCACCGCCGCCGGAGCCGTAGCCCTCGCCGGGCTGCTCCGCACCGCCCGCTCCGAGGGCCTGGCGCCCGGCACCCACGTGGTGGTGCTCAGTGGCCGTTGACCGGCTCCTCCCCGAAGTGGAGTACCACCCGCCCGCCGGCCCGGCCGTGCTGTTCACACGGCTGAAGGTGACGGCCGCCGACGAGCGCGTCTTCCTCGGCAAGCTGGCCGTCCTGGCCGCCCTCGTCTGCGTGGGTGCGGTGCTCGCGCTGCGGCGCGACGTGTGGGCAGCAGGTGCCGGGATCGTGCTGCTGGCGGCCATGTTCACGCACGCCGTCGAGTTGCAGCACCAGTGCCTGCACCACTCCGCATTCCGGCGCGCGCTTCCCCACCGGTTGGTCGGCGTCCCGCTGGGGATGCCGCTGCTCGTCGTCTACAGCCACTACCGGGTGCGCCATCTGCAGCACCACCGCTACCTGGGCACCCCGCAGGACACCGAGTTCTTCGGCTTCGACACCCGGGGACCGCTGACCTTCCGGGCGCTGCTGCGCGGGCTGCTGGACTACCCGCGTCTGGGCGCCGTCGCGGCGGACGTCGTACGCGCCGCCACGGGGCGCTGGACCTACGCCTTCGGGCAGATCGCGCCGGCGATGCGGCGGCGCATCGTGACCGAGCACATCCTGCTGGGCGCCGCGGTGCTGGGCGCGGTCGTCCTGACGGTCCTCGGCCACGGCGGGTATGTGCTGCGGCTGTGGATGCTCCCTCTGCTGCTCGCCGTCCCGCTGCACTTCCTCGTCGAGCTTCCGGAGCACCTGCTGTGCGACCCGGAGACGACCGACGTGCTGCGCAACACACGGTCGATCAAGGGAAACCGGCTGAGCACCTGGTTCACTAACGGCAACAACCTGCACATCGAGCACCACGCGGCGATGACGGTGCCGATCAACCGCCTCGGCGAGCGGCACGAGGAGACGAGGGCCTTCGCCGTGCACGTGGAGCGCGGCTACGCGGACTTCTACCGGCTCCTCTGGCAGGCGCTGAGGAACCGGCCGGCGGACTCGTAGCCCCCGGTCGACGACGGCACCGATGCGCGCCCGCGGCGGGGGCCGGGCGGCGGCGGCCGCGCCCGCGGCGGGGGGCCGCCGCCCAGGACGCCCCGCCGCCGTCCGGCCGCCGTCCGGCCGTCGTCCCGCCGTGCCCGAGCGGTCCCGGGCGGTCCCGGGCGGTGTCCCGGGCGGTGTCGCTGACGAGGGGAAGCGCCCGCTCACGCGCCTCGAACGGGTTCGTGGCGCGGGCCGCCGATCACCCCCGCGCGGGCGTTCTCTCCGCGTACCATCACTCGATGGCCGACATGACCGAAACCACGCCCGGCTGGCTGTCTCCGGACGACCTGGAGCTGACCCGCGCACGCATGCCGATCCTCTACGTCGACGCCGTGCCCGTGCGGGTCGACGACAGCGGGGAGGTGACACACATCGGTCTCCTCCTGCGCATCGGTCCGGACGGGAGCGTCAGCCGCGCCCTCGTCTCCGGGCGGGTGCTCCATCACGAGCGGGTCCGCGAGGCGCTGCTGCGCCACCTGGAGAAGGACCTGGGGCCCATGGCGCTGCCGCGCGTCCCGGTCTCCCCGCAGCCCTTCACCATCGCGGAGTACTTCCCGACGCTGGGCGTGACCCCCTTCCACGATCCCCGGCAGCACGCCGTGTCCCTGGCCTACGTCGTCCCGGTCGCGGGTGACTGCCACCCCCGGCAGGACGCCCTCGACCTGGTGTGGTTCACGCCGCAGGAGGCGTCGTCGCCCCAACTGCAGCAGGAGATGCAGGGCGGCCAGGGCGTCCTGCTCCGGCAGGCCCTGGCGCACGTCGGCTGCCTTTCCTGAGGACCGCCTGCACCCGGCTCGGGCGACCGGGCCGGGCACGGGCCACCGCGGCCGCCGCAGAGGCCGTCGCGGTCACGCTCGGGACGGCGCCGCGGTGGCGGCCGGCGTTCTCTCCGCCTCCGCGGCGGCCAGGGCCTCCTCGAGGGTGCAGTGGACCGGTATGACCTCGGTCAGCTCGGTGATCCGCAGGAGACGTCTGGTCGACCCCTCGGGACAGACCAGACGCAACCGGCCGTCGCGGCCGTCGGCCGCGTGGTGCGCCCAGACCAGGACGCTCAGCCCGCTGGCGTCGCAGAACTCCAGCCGGGACAGGTCGAGGACGACGTGCGCCGGGCGGTGTACGGCGATGACGTCCTCGAGGTGGTCGCCCAGCAGGTGCGCGGTCGAGATGTCGAGTTCGCCCGCCACCTCCACCACGGGCCACCCGTCGCAATGACAAGATGAGACCGTCAGCGGATCCATCGTCTCCCACCTCCCGCGGCCGTACGCGTTGTCCTCGCGGGCCGCGGCTGAGCGGCCCGGCAGGGCTTGTTCGGGGCTTCCATCTGCGCCGAACCCGGAGCCACCGCTCGTGCGGCACTCCGGGCTGCTCGGGCCGGCGCCCTACAGGTGCCATACCCATATCCAGCATATGCCAACAAAATGTGCGTAAATCCCTGCCGGGCCGCCGACGTTCCGCCCTCCCAGGGGCCACCGGTCACCGCACCGGGGCGGGCCGGCCACACCCGCGTGCATGGGGCGTGACCGCGCGGGTACGGGCACGCTCAGGGAGGCACCGCCTCCGCTCGCCGTCCCGCACCGATCCGCGCATGTCCCCGCCGCCCCCGGCCGCGGGAGCCCAAGTCTGTGAGGCACCCAGATGAAGCTGTCCTTCCTGCAACCGCTGTACAGCCGGCCGGGCCCGTGGGCGAGCACCTACCTGGACACCTCCCGCGACATCGCGGAACCCGACAGGGTCATCGCCTCGCGCTGGCGCCGGCTGCGTGACGACCTCACGGCCCACGGCGCCGACCCCGCCACCGTCCATGCCCTGCACGCCGCGGTGGGGATCGACGACGACCTGCCCGGACGGCACGGCCAGGCCCTGTTCGCCACCCGCGGGGAGCTCGTGCTGGCCGAGGAGCTGCCCGCCCCTCCCCCACACGACACGGCCAGCGTCGACGCCCTCCCCGACGCCCTGCCGCTGGTGCTGCAGCGCGCTCCGGACCTCCCGTACCTGGCACTTCTCATCGGCCGCGCCGAGGACGGCGACAGCGTCCGGCTCGCCGCCCAGGCCGAGCGCTGGCCGGCCGGACGCATCGACACGGACCTGGCGGTGCGGCAGACCGTGCCGCTGGAGGAGTGGCAGCAGACCGCCCCCCAGCTCTCTCGGGATCTGGCCGACCTGGCCGAACGCGGTGGCGCTGAGGTCCTCGTGCTGGGACGGGATCCCGGCGACACCTGGGTGTCCGATGTCCTGGTCGACCGCTTGCCGGAGCACCTCAGGAAGAACCTCGTCACGGTGGGGGGCCGCGACCACGGGGGCACCTGGGACCGGGCCCTGCTGGAGGAGCGGCTCTCCCACGAGCTGGGCAGCCGCCTCAACGCCGCCGACCAGGCCCGGCTCGAGGCATACCTGGCGCAGCGGGCCCGTGACCGCGCCGGCTGCGAGGGCACCGCCGCCACGGTGACGGCACTGCGGCGCGCGCGGGCGGCAGCCGTCCTGGTCAACGACCCGGCGTCGCTGCCCGAGCGTCTGTGGGCCGGACCCGAGGCCACACAGATCGCGGAGTCGGCGGCGGAGCTGCACACCTTCGGCGTGACACACGTGCGGGAGGAACCCGCCGGTGCCGCCCTGCTGCGGGCCGCCGCGGAGACCGGGGCGGAACTGGTGGTCGTGCCCCGCCGGACCCTCCCCCTGGACGACGGCATGGGTGTCCTGCTCCACGACGACGACGCCGGCGTACCACCCCAGTGAGGCCTCGGGTGCGGAATCGGCGCCGCCCGGGATGCGTTTGTACCAATGAGTACAACGAGAGGGGCAGGATGCCGACCGTCGACGCGGTACAGCAGCCGGGCCGTCAGCCACAGCAGCAGCCGGCCGTGGAAGGACGCTGGACGCTCTCCCATCAGCCCGACGCGCCCGCCCGGGGCCGCGAGCTCTCCAGGGAGCTCCTGCGGCGCTGGAACGTGCCGCCCGCCATAGCCGCTGAGATCCTGCTGGTCGTCTCGGAACTCGTGACCAACGCCATCGAGTACGCTCGGCCGCCCATCACGCTGCGCCTCGACCGCGACGACGACACCGGCCAGGTACGCGTGGAGGTCACCGACGGCGGACCCGCCGCGTCCCAGGGCGAGTGGGCGGCCAGCTGCGGAGCCGGCGAACACGGCCGGGGCCTGCTGATCGTGCACCAGGTCGCCTCGGCGCACGGCGACCGGATCGAGACGGGCCGCGCCCTGCACTGGGCGGAACTGGCCACCGCGGCCTCACAGAAGCACCGAGGGAAGGGCGCTCGGGGATCGCGTCGCCTGACGGACACGGCCGGGACCCGCGCGTCCGCGAGGCGGGCACGCCGGGCACGGCGGGTGCTACGACGGCCGGAACTGCTCCGCCCAGATGGTCTTGCCGGTCGGGGTGTGGCGGGTGCCCCAGCGGTGGCAGAGACGGCCGACCAGCAGCAGGCCGCGGCCACCCTCGTCGAGGACGCGGGCACGGCGCAGGTGCGGGGAGGTGTTGCTGGCGTCGGACACTTCGCAGATCAGTGTCCCGTTGTGGATCAGGCGCAACTGGATCGGCGCCTCGGCATGGCGGATGGCGTTCGTGACCAGTTCGCTCACGATCAGTTTGGTGGCGGGAACCGCGTCCGGCAGGCCCCAGCTGGCGAGCTGACCGGCGGCACGCCGACGGGCGTCGGCCACCGCGGCCGGCCGGTGCGGAAGCTCCCAGGTGACGACGTGGGAGGCCCCGAGCGCATGGGGCCGGGCGACGAGCACGGCGGCATCGTCCTCGTGCTCTTGCTGCCGCAGTCGCCGGAGCAGCGTGTCGCACACCGCGTCCAGTGAGGACGCGGGGTCCTCCAAGGCCCCGCGCAGGCGCCGCAGGCCCTCCTCGATGCCGTGGTGACGGTCCTCCACGAGTCCGTCCGTGTACATCACCAGCAGGCTGTCCTCGGGCAGTTGCAGCTCAGTGGCCTCGAACGGCACACCCCCCACCCCCAGGGGCGGGCCGGGCTCCACGTCCACGAAGTCGACGAGCCCGCGAGGGGTGACGACCGCCGGCGGGGGATGGCCGGCGCTGGCCATGACGCAGTGGCGGGTGACGGGGTCGTAGACCGCGTAAAGGCAGGTGGCGCCGATCTCCCCGACGCCCTCCGCGCCTTCCCGCACCTGTTCGAGGACCAGGTCGTCGAGCTCCGCGAGAAGCTCGTCGGGCGGCAGGTCGACGTCGGCCAGGGTGCGCACCGCGGTACGCAGCCGTCCCATGGCGGCGGAGGCGTGGATGCCGTGGCCGACCACGTCGCCGACGACCAGCGCGACCCGCGCGCCGGACAGCGGGATGACGTCGAACCAGTCGCCGCCCACGCCCGCCTGGGGATCGGCCGGCAGATAGCGGGCAGCGGTCTCCACGGCCAGATGCGAGGGCAGCCGCCGCTGGAGCTGGCTGCGCTGCAGGTCGCGTGCCGCGCCGTCGCTCTCCGGAGGGGCGACGGCTTCCATGAACCACTGCGTGCGGCCCTCCGCGTCGATGAGCGGGCAGGCGCGCAGGTCGACTTCGACCGGATCGCCGGCCAGGTCCCGCAGCACCACCCTGGCCCTCCACGCCCGCGCCCGGGCCAGATGCCACCGGGCGGACTGCGGCAGCCGCGCGTCGAGCACGGCGAAGGCGGATCTGCCGAGGACGTCCTCAGGCCTGTACCCGAGCAGCGACTGCGCCTCGCGGCTCCACGCGGTGAACCTGCCACGCTCGTCGACGGCGGCCGCGATCACGGCGGCCGTCCGCGGGGATCCGGTGCCGGCCACGGTCTCGGGCGGTGTCCCGTCATTGCTCATCACGAACCACGTCCCAGCACGCTGACGTGCCAGAGGGAAAAGCTGAACCATTCATCACCATAGACTCGATCCAGTTTTGAACAAACTTTTAGCAGCGCCGTGCGCCGGCCGCCCGGCGTCGGCGCCCGCGGTCGCCGACGCCGGGCAGACGTCCCGTTTGGGGCGGCCCACAGCGGTCAGGCGTCCCTTCGGACGGGCTCGGGGAGCGGACCGAGCCCGTATGCGAGTGGGAGGAAAGCCATGAGCGACGCGAAGGCCGAACGCGCACAGGCCGACGAACTCCCCGGCGGCGACGTCGTACGCATCCTGCTGCAGCAGCACGCCCACATCCGTGATCTGTTCTCGAACGTCAGGAGGACGCGGGGCGCTGAGAGGCAGCAGTGGTTCGACGAACTCCGGGCCACGCTGGCGGTCCACGAGACCGCCGAGGAGATGATCCTGCGGCCGGTGGCCAAGCGCACAGCCGGTGCGGCCGAGGTCGCGGCACGCAACGCCGAGGAGAAGGCCCTCAGCGAGGCACTGGCGGAACTCGAGACGATGGATGTGGACAGCGGCGCGTTCACGACGAGGATCGGCTCCTTCGAACGGGCCGTGATCGCGCACGCCGAGCGGGAGGAGCGCGAGGAGTTCCCGGCCGTGCGCGCGGGCTGTGACCGGGACCAGCTGCGCACCATGGGCTACCACCTGCAGTCGGTCCTCGCCATGGCGCCCACGCATCCGCATCCCAAGGTCGCGGGCTCGACGACGGCCCAGTGGATGACGGGCCCGTTCGCCGCGCTCCTCGACCGGGTCAAGGACGCGGTCGCGGCGGCCGGCGACCGTCGCTGAGAGCCCTGCGCGGCGTGCCGGAGTGGTCATGGCCCGCCCCCGCGGCGGTCCGGCCCAGGGTTGGGAAGCGCACCGGAGGGAAGCCGACCGCAAGGGACACGTCGGGAGGGCGGTCCGGCCCGTCCGAACCGTGGAGGCGCGATGCCTCGAAGACGTCACGCGCCGATGGCGGCGGCCGTCGCGCTGGCCGCCGCGGTGAGCGCCTGCGGCACTCTCGCCGAACGGCAGGACGCGGCCTCCACCGTCGCGGAAAGCTTCGAGCGGGCACTGAGCGACCAGCGGTCGGGGGCGCTGTGCTCCGCGCTCGCCCCCACAACCCGCGACGAGCTGGAGCAGACGGCGAAGCAGCCGTGCGAAGAGGCGATCCTGCGGGCCGAGCTGCCCCAGGCCGGTGACGTACGGCACGTGGACGTCTACGGCGGGCAGGCGCGGGTGGTCCTGGAACGCGACACCCTGTTCCTCGCGCACTTCCCCACCGGCTGGAAGGTCAGCGCCGCCGGTTGCACGCCGGTGCCGCAGCAGCCCTACCGGTGCGAGATCAAGGGCAGGTGAGAATCATGCGGACGCTGTTCGTCGGCACACTCGGGCTGATCGCGGTCGGCCTGGCGTACTTCACGGCGCTGGGACTGATGCAGCGATGACCGCCTCCCCCCGAGCCCGCGAAGAACCATCGCCCAAGCGGCGGCGCATGTGGCCGTTCGTCCGCGACAACAGTCTCGGGCTCGCCTTCATGTCGGCCTTCCTCGTGGCCCTCGCCGGACAGGCGGTGGCCGGTCACGCCGAGTTCAACAACCAGCTCGCCACCGACGGGCTGGCTCCTGTCGGCTTCGGCGCCTACCTCGCTTCCTCGGACTTCGCCGTCGACGTGACCGAGAACTGGCAGTCGGAGTACCTCCAGTTCTTCCTCTACATCTTCGCCACCGTCTGGCTGCTGCAACGCGGCTCCTCGGAGTCGAAGGAACTCGGCAGAGCGGGCACCGAGTCCGACGAGGAGCAGATGACGGGCGAACACGCCCACCGCGACTCGCCCCGTTGGGCGGCGGCGGGGAACTGGCGCGGGATTCTCTACTCCCGTTCCCTCGGCCTGGTCATGGCCACGATCTTCCTGCTGTCGTGGCTGGCCCAGTCCATCAGCGGCGTCGCCGCGTACAACGAGACGCAGCTGCGCCGGCTGGAGGCGCCGACCAGCTGGGCCGACTACCTCTCCTCCGCGGACTTCTGGAGTCGCACGCTGCAGAACTGGCAGTCCGAGCTGCTGGCCGTCGGATCGATGGCCATTCTGGCGATCTATCTGCGGCAGCGCGGCTCGCCGGAGTCCAAGCCCGTCGGGGCGCCGCACACCGCCACCGGCGTGGAGAGCTGATCGGAACCGGCGGCATGACGGTAAAAGCCATCCTCCGCGAAACCGACCGGCGGATCGCCTACCGCGTCGCGGCGTGGGACCCGCCGTGCGCGCGGTGCGCGATGCCGGCGGTGGGCCGGGCCGCGCGGCACGGCAAGGTGTGGTGCTTCTCGGCCGCGCTCATGGCGGGCCTGGGCGGTCGGCGCGGCCGGACCGCCGCGTGGGCGGGTCTCAGCGCCGTCGGTGTGGCGCAGGTGGCAGCCGGCGTCGCCGTCAAGCCGCTCACCGACCGGCCCAGGCCGCCCCCGCGGTGGGTGCCCCGGGACATCGGAGAGCGTCCCGGCAGCTCCTCCTTCCCCTCCGGACACACCGCCGCGGCCGTGGCGTTCGCCGCGGCCGTGGGCCGCACCTGGCCCACCATGGGCGCGGCGTGCGCGCTACCGGCGGCCATGGTCGCCCTCGAACGCGTGCACAGCGGGTCCCACTACCCCAGCGACGTCGCGGCGGGCGCGGTCATCGGGCTCGCCGCCGCCAGGCTCGTCCACGGCCTGCCGCCCCTGCGGACACCGCCCTCCACCGGGGGCCGGGGCGCAGCACGAACCGCGTGCTGTTTGTCCGGATTGAACCCGGGAAGGCGTGCCATGTCCGCATGAACGGAGAAGAGCAATGGCGACAGGCGAGACAGGATTCAAGGACGTGGCGTACGACTTGGTGTCGGTCCAGTACCACTCGTTGAAGGCGGGGCACGACTACGGCCAGTACGTCCGGGACGCGAGGAACGCGGGCGAGAACGACATCGCGGACTTCTTCCAGGACGTCATGCGGGAGGACTCCGAGCGTGCCGCTCGTTGCCACCAGTTCCTGTCGGAGCTGGCCGAGAAGGGCGACATCGGCCCGGCCGCGTCGGCCGCGTCCTGACCGGCGCGCCCGACCCGCGGGCCCGTGGGCACGGGTGGGGCGCCCGTTGATCGCGGTACGCCCTGCCCGGCCCGCATGCGCATGGATCCGGGTCCGCCTCCCATGCGGGTCCTAGTGACAGACCTCTCCTCGCTCGAGGAGACGGCCGCCCTCGCCCGACCGGGCGGCGAGTTCCACTCGTCGAAGGGGCCGCACACCGATCTGGTGACCGCTGACAACGCGGACGTGCATCGGCGTGCCTCCGGCGCGGGTCCGTATCGGGCTCCGTGAGCCGGCCCCGTCCCGGTGGTGGGCCGGCCGGTCAGCGTCTCGGACTGACGCCGATCCTCGGTCCGGGCGCGGCGACGCGGCCCGCCGCAGCGGCCCCGTCCGCGGACATCCCGAGCTCGGCCGGATGACGGCACCTGCCCGGCCCGTCCGCGGCGGCGCGGGCGGGCCGTGCGGGACGCCAGGTGGTGACCAAGGCGGCCGCCAGCAGAAGTTCGGCGAGGTCACCGGCGTAGTACATGATCTCGGCCGCCTGGCGCACCTGGTCGGCGGGCGCGTGGACATGCACACGGAAGCCGCCGTACATCAGCTGGGCGAGCACCGCGTGGTGTGGAAGAAGCCGTCCCAGACGGTGTTCATCCGCAGGCCGGGGACGGTGCGCGGGTCGTAGAACCTGACACCGATGCGGTCGTCGTCGGTGCCGCTGAGCATGTGGTGCCACTGCAGTACCTGATGGAGCAGGATGCCGTCGACGAACCCGCCCATCCCCACTCCCAGGAGGAGCCCCGGCAGCCGCAGCCCGACAGGGGCGTCACCGGTCTCAGTCCCGCCGATGGTGCGGGCCATCGCGTTCCTCCGTTCTCGGCGTGCGCTCGCGCTTCCCGGCCCGTCCCCGGGTCACCAGCCTTCCCCGGCCACCGTCCGGACTCACGCGGCGGCCCGGGTCCGCACCGGAACGGCCGCGCCCACTCGGGCGTCTCCCGACAGCGGCCCGGCGTCGGGGCGGGCGACCGTCCCGGCCCCGGACGGCGCGCCCCACCCCAGGGCAGGGTCGGCGTTCCTCCTCAGGTGCGCTAGCCGCGTTCCCTGCAACGGGGAGCGGTGCAGCCGGCCCAGGCCCATGGCCGTGCCGTCGGCACGGCACCGCTCGCCTGAAGCGCTCCCGCTGGAGACGCGCACTCGGCGGTGACCGGCGCGTCCGGCGGCGGGTCGGCGGCGGAGGCGTACCGGTCGGGGTATCGGCCAGGGATGCGCCGGGACGGGACGGGAGCGCGGGGCCCGGGGGGCAGCGCCCGCACCGGCGGGCGGCGCCGGCGGCCCGCCAGCATACTGAGGGGGAAGGCCCCTCCCGCGAGGTACCGAGGGGGAAGGCCCCGCCCGCGAGACCGATGGGCAGCACGTCCGGGACGCACCATGGCAGGACCGGGGATCGATTACCGCGCCATATTCGAGGCGTCGCCCAGCGCGACGCTCGTGCTCGACCCTGCGTTCGTCATCCTGGACGCCAACCCGGCCTACCAGCAACTGGTCGGCCGCACCCGGGAGGACCTGGTCGGCCGGTACGTCTTCGACGCCTTCCCGCAGGACGACGCGTCCGAACTGGCCGATCTGCAGGCCTCCCTGCGGCGGGTGGTGGAGAACCGCGCCCAGGACGTCGCGGGCTTCGTCCGCCACGACATCGAGGAACCGGACCGGCAGGGGGTGTTCGCGGAGCGCTACTGGAGCCCGGTCAACGCGCCTGTCCTGGACTCCGGCGGGCGGGTCTCGCTGGTCGTGCACCGGCTGGAGGAGATCACCGACCTCGTCCGCGCCGGCGCTCCGGACGTCGACCACCGGCACCGCCGGATGCAATTGGAGCTGTACGCGCGGTCGCGTGAGCTGCAGCAGGTCAACGAGCGGCTGCGGGAGGCCAACGCCCGCGAACGCGCGGTGGCCCTGGCCCTGCAGGAGGCGATGCTGCCCGCCCCGCAACCGTTGGCGCACCACGAGGCCACCGTCCGCTACCGCCCCGCGGTCAACACGCTCAACGTGTGCGGTGACTGGTACGACGTGACCCGGCTGCCCGGCGGCGAGTACGCCGTGGCCGTCGGTGACGTCGTCGGGCACGGCCTGGCCGCGGCCGGTGTCATGGGCCAGTTGCGCAGCGCCCTCAGCGCCGCCATCCGGGTCGTGGACGGCCCCGCCGCGGCGCTCGACGCCCTCGACCTGTACGCCCGCTCCGTCGAAGGCGCACTGTCCACCACCGCCGTGCAGACCGTCGTGGACCCGGACCGCCGCCGGATCACCTACAGCAGCGCAGGCCACCCGCCACCCGCTCTCACCGACCCCGGTGGCGAGGTGCGCTTCCTGGACGGCGCGACCGACCCTCCGCTGGGCGCAGCCCCCGACCACTCCCCGCGCCCCCAGGCCACCACCGCCTACCGCGACGGCTCCACCCTCGTGCTCTACACCGACGGGCTGGTGGAACGCCGCGGCGAGGACATCGACCGCGGTCTGCGACGCCTCGCCGACCGGCTGGCCAAGTACCACGTGCTGGACCCCGAGGAGTTGGCGGACCGCCTGCTGGGCCTCGGCCTGGCCGCGGACGACACGGCCGTGGTCGTCGTCCGCCTGTGAGCCCTGCGCCGGTGGGCCGTGCCTGCCGGGCGCTCCGTGTTCGGGCGCGTGCGCACCGCCGCCGCGCCGAGCGGTGAAGGTGACTGGCTGTCACACCGGCGCCGGCTGTCCGGTCACCAGGTAGACGGCTCACTTCGGAAGGACTCCCGGCGGGTCCTGCCCGGTACGCGACCGGTGACACCGGTGACGAGGAGGCGCGGAATGCTGCACATCGCCAGGGCCCTGTCGGCGCTCGGGCCGGCGCGCGGACACGGCCGCGAGGACTACGCCCTCGCGCCGCGGTGCCCGCGCGCGGCGGCGTGCCGCGCCACCTCGGCGGACAAGTGGCTGGTCGGATTCAGGGTCGGCACTCGGGGACGGTCGCCGACCTGGCTGTACTACGTGGTGGATCACGCGAACGATGCGATGGGGGCGAAGCAGAGGGCCCTCTCCATGGCCGGGGACGAGATCGACGCCCCCTTCCTGCGCGGGTCCGACGGCGTCGGCAGGACGGAGATCCGTCTGCTCCGCGACGACGGGATCGGGCCGCGGCGACTCCTGCACTGCACATGACCCGTCCGCCCCGCAGGACCGGCCGGCACCGCCGACGCCTCGCCGGCTCCTCCCGGTCGGCGGGACGGTGCGGCGGGCCGGGGCGGCCGCGTCGGGGTGCGGCCCGCCCTCCGGCGCGGCCCACCGCCCGTGCCGGGAAAGCGGCTGCCGCCGGTGCCCGGACGTGCTCCGGGAACCGGCGGCGGAAGGTGCGGTGCGCGCGCCTACTTGGTGAGCGGGGAGAGCTTGGGGTCGTTGGCGTAGGCCTCGGCCGCGTTCTCCTTGGTCACGATGACCGGCGGGAGCAGGTAGGACGGGACGACCTTGCTGCCGTTGTCGTAGGACTTGGTGTCGTTGATCGTCGGCTTGCCGCCCTTCTGCAGGGCCTGGACCATCGCGATGGTCTCGGCGACGAGCTTGCGGGTGTCCTTGTTGATGGTGGAGTACTGCTCACCCGCCATGATCGATTTCACCGACTCGACCTCCGAGTCCTGGCCGGTGACGACCGGGACCGGCTTGCCGGCGCTCTTCACCGAGGTGATGATCGCCCGGGCGAGGGCGTCGTTCGGCGAGAGCACGCCGTCGAGCGTCTTCTTGCCGTTGTAGGTGGAGTTCAGCAGGGAGTCCATGCGCTGCTGGGCGTTCTCCGGCTTCCAGGCCTGGATCGCGGTCTGCTTGATGTCGGTCTGACCGGAACCGACAACGATGTCGCCCTTGTCGATGGCGGGCTTGAGCACCTCCATCGCACCGTCGAAGAAGACCTTCGAGTTGTTGTCGTCCGGCGAACCGGAGAACAGCTCGATCGTCCAGGGGCCCTTCGGCTTCTTCGCCTTCATGCCGTCCAGCAGCGCCTGACCCTGCAGTTGGCCGACCTTGAAGTTGTCGAACGCGATGTAGTAGTCGACGTCCGGCGTGTTGGTGATGAGGCGGTCGTAGGCGATGATCGTCGCCCCGGCCTGCTTGGCCTGCGCCACCTGGGTCGACAGCTGCGAGGCGTCGGTCGCGCCGATGACGATGACCTTCGCGCCCTTGGTGACCATGGAGGAGATCTGGGCCTGCTGGTCCGCGACGGTGGTCGAGGCGCCCGCGTACTGGACGTCGGCCTTGAAGCCGGCGTCCTTCAGCCCGTTGGTGAACAGGTCACCGGCGAGCACCCAGTTCTCCGAGGTCTTCGCCGGCAGCGCGACACCGATCAGGGCGTCCTGCGCGAAGCCGCCCTTGGTGTCCTTGGTGTCCGTGCCGGTGGAGCCCTCGCGCTCGTTGGAGCACGCCGTGCCCAGGGCGAGCAACGCGGCGGCGCCGATGACGGCGATGGCTCTGGTGATGGTTCTGCGCATGTGGGTTGTGCCCTTTCCTGATGGTGCGAAGTGGGTCGAGCGCCGCCTGGTGCGGCACCCCGGAGTTGCTGCCGGCGTCAGCCCGCGACCGGAGCCTTGTCGGGTTCCGAGGCAGGGTTCGGCGGGTCGGCCGGTGCGGACGTGTCGTTCGAGCGGAACGGACGCATCAGGGTGCCGATGATCGAGAAGCGCCCCTGGCTCTTGCTGTAGACGTCGAACGCGACGGCGAGGAGGAGGACCAGACCCTTGATGATCTGGACCATGTCCGAGCCGACACCCTCCAGTTGCAGACCGTTGTTGAGCAGCGCCATGACGAGACCGCCGACGATGGAACCGCTGATGGTCCCGAGACCGCCGGAGACAGCGGCGCCACCGATGAACACGGCCGCGATGGCGTCGAGTTCCCAGCTGAGACCGTCCTGCGGGCCGGACGCCGCGGATCGGGCCACGAAGATCATGCCGGCGAGCGCCGCCAGCACGGACATGTTCATCATGACCAGGAAGTTGACACGCCGGAGCTTCACGCCGGAGAGCTCGGCCGCGCGGGAGTTGCCTCCCACGGCGTAGATGTGCCGTCCGCCGATGGTGTTGCGGGTGTAGTACGAGTACGCCAGCACCAGGACGATCAGGATGATGCCGGAGATCGGGAAGCTGGTGCCGACACGGCCGCCGGCGAAGCGCAGCGTCGCGAAGACGATGACGCCCACCATCACGACCACGCGGATCGCGGTGACCCACAGCGGAGCGGGGTCGGCGCTCATGGCGCGCCGGGTCTGCCGGGCCCGCCACTCGCGCCAGCCCACGCCCGCGCAGGCGACCAGGCCGAGCAGCAGCGTCAGGTTGTTGTAGCCGGTGTCGGGGCCCACCTCGGGCAGGAAGCCGGCGCCGATGTCGCGGAACCCGTCGGGAACCGGCACGGTGTCGGCGTTGCCGATGTACTGGTTGCCACCGCGGAACAGCAGCATGCCCGCCAGCGTGACGATGAACGCCGGCACCCCCACGTAGGCGACCCAGAAGCCCTGCCAGGCGCCGATCGCCGCGCCGACGAGCAGGCCGAGCAGGATGCCGAGCGGCCAGGGGAGCGAGTGCTCCTGCATCAGCTTGGCCACCACGATGCCGGTGAACGCGGCCACCGAGCCGACCGACAGGTCGATGTGCCCGGCCACGATCACCATCAGCATGCCGATGGCCAGGATCAGGATGTAGGAGTACTGGCTGACCACGGCGATGAGGTTGCCGGAGGTCAGGGTCAGGCCCCCCGTCCAGATCTGGAACAGGAGCACGATCGCCACGAGCGTCGCGATCATGCCGAACTGGCGGGCGTTGGAGGTCGTGCCTCCGAACAGGTTCTTCTGCAGGTCTGAGATGCGGCTCATGGGCTCGGTGTCTTCTTCATAGAGGTCATCTGTTTCATGAGGAGTTCCGGGTTCGCGTCGCGGCGCGTCACCTCACCGGTGATGGCGCCTTCGAACACCGTGTAAATGCGGTCGCACAGTCCGATGAGCTCGGGCAGCTCCGAGGAGATGACGATGACGCCCTTGCCCTGGGCCACCAGCCGCTGGATGATCCCGTAGATCTCGTACTTGGCACCGACGTCGATGCCGCGGGTCGGCTCGTCGAGGATGAGCAGGTCGGGGTCGGTGAACATCCACTTGGCGAGGACGACCTTCTGCTGGTTGCCGCCGGAGAGCTTGACGACCTCCTCGTCCACGCTGGGCGTCTTGATCCTCAGGTTCTGCCGGTACTCCTCGGCGATCCGGTGCTCGCGTACCGGGTCGATGACGTGGTGGCGGGAAATCTTCGACAGCTTGGCCGCGACCATCGAGGTCTTGATGTCGTCCAGCAGGTTGAGGCCGATCGACTTGCGGTCCTCGCTGACGTAGGCGAGGCCGTGCCGGATGGCCTCCGGCACCGTCTTGAGGTGGATCTCCTTGCCGTCCTTGAAGACCTGTCCCGACAGGAAGGTGCCGTAGGAGCGGCCGAACAGGCTCATCGCGAGTTCGGTGCGCCCGGCGCCCATGAGGCCGGCGAAGCCGACGATCTCACCGCGCCGCACGGTGAAGCTGGAGCCCTTGCACACGAGGCGCTCGTCGGAGGCGGGGTGCCGCACGGTCCAGTCGCGGACCTCGAAGAACACATCCCCGATGTCGGGCGTGTGCTCGGGGAACCGGCTGTCGAGTTCACGGCCGACCATGCCGCGCACGATGCGGTCCTCGTTCACGCCGTCGGCCTTGACGTCCAGGCTCTCGATCGTCCGGCCGTCACGCAGGATGGTGATGGTGTCGGCGACCGCCTCGATCTCGTTCAGCTTGTGACTGATCATGATCGAGGTGATGCCCCGGTCGCGGAAGCCCCGCAGCAGATTCAGCAGGTGCCGCGAGTCGGCCTCGTTGAGGGCGGCGGTCGGCTCGTCGAGGATGAGCAGCTTCACGTCCTTGGCGAACGCCTTGGCGATCTCGACGAGTTGCTGCTTGCCGACGCCGATGTCCTTGACGAGCGTGTCCGGGTCCTCCTTGAGGCCGACCTGCTCCATCAGCTCCAACGCCCGGCGCTGCGCCGCCTGCCAGTCGATCCCGCCGCGTTTGCGCGGCTCGTTGCCGAGGAAGATGTTCTCCGTGATCGACATGCCGGGGACCAGGGCCAGTTCCTGGTGGATGATGACGATGCCGGCCTGCTCGCTGGCCCGGATGTCGTGGAACTTCACGGTGTCGCCCCGGTAGACGATCTCACCGGTGTAACTGCCGTGCGGGTGGACCCCGCTCAGCACCTTCATGAGGGTCGACTTGCCTGCGCCGTTCTCGCCGCAGATCGCGTGGATCTCACCTTCCTTCACCACCAGGTTGACATCCGCGAGCGCCGTCACGCCGGGGAACGTCTTGGTGATGGACCGCATCTCCAGCAGCATCGGGGCGCGGCTCATGCGCGGAGCTCCACGCTGCGGACGCCGCGACGATCGCGCGAGCCCGCCTCCCCTGGGATGCGACGTTTCGTGGACATCAACTTGCCTCCGTTGACACTGCGCTGTGCCTCCATGCCGGACCTGTTGCGGCTTGGGCACCGGACTTTAAATCCATTTGTTTTACTAAGTCAACGCCCTTGCGCGGTATCGTCGTCGAAGCAAGAGAGGAACGCGTGTGCGGCAAGCAGGAACAAACCTCCCCAAAGTCGGGCGGTACAACCGGGCGGTGGTCCTGGATCAGATCCAACTCGCGGACGGGATCAGCAGGGTCGAGATCGCCCAGAAGACGGGCCTGACCCCGCAGACCGTCTCGGGGATCGTGCGGCGTCTGCTGGGCGAGGGGATCGTGCGCGAGGACGGCGCCAGCCGCGGCGCCGGCGGCGGTAAGCCCCGCACCACCCTGCGGGTGAACGCGGACGCGGGCAACGCCGTCGGCCTCGTCTTCGACCCGGTCGAGCTCACCTGCTCCGTGGTCGACCTGCTCGGCCGGCCGCTGGTCGTCCAGCGCCGCCCCACTCCCCCCGGCACCGACCCGGCGCACGTGGTGGCCGCCATGGCCGACCTCGTCGCCGAGGTGCTGGCCGAGGCCGACGTACCGCGCGCCGGCGTCCTGGGGCTGGGCCTGGCCACCCCCGGGCCGATCGACCAGCGCAACGGCATGATCGTCGCCCCTCCCCAACTCGCGCACTGGACCCGGGTGCCGCTGCAGCAGATGCTCGGCGACGCCACGGGGCTTCCGGTGACCCTCGACAACGACGCCACCGCCGCCGCGGTCGGAGAGCGCTGGTCCGGCGCGGGCCGGGGTGTGGCCAACTTCGCGTACCTGTTCTTCGGCACCGGCATCGGCGGCGGGCTGGTCCTCAACCACCAGGTCTACCGGGGTGGTTCGCTCAACGCCGGCGAGTTCGGGCACTCCACGGTGGCCTCCGGCGGTCCGGAGTGCTACTGCGGCAACCGGGGCTGCCTGGAGGCGCTGGCGAACCCGTCCGCGATCGTCGCCGAGACGCACCGCCGCCTGAGCGGCGAGCCCGGCGCCAGTGCGCTGTCACCCGCGTTCGCCCGCGACCCGGCCGCCGTCGACCACGCCGCGGTCAAGCTCGCCGCGGGTGCCGGCGACCCGGTCGCGACCGCCGTCGTCGACGAGGCCGCGCGGCACGTCGCCACGGTCGCCGTGTCGATCGCCAACTTCATCGACGTCGACCTCATCATCCTCGGCGGTCACGGCATCCAGCACGTGGAGTCCCGGTACGTCGACGCCGTCGCCTCCGCCCTGGCCGCACGCCCCCTGGCCCGGCACATCCGCACGGTCCAGGTCGAGGCCTCCCCCCTCGGCGCCGACGCGGCCGTCGTGGGCAGCGCGGCACTCGTGCTGCACGCCACCTACTCGCCGCAACTGTCGTCCCTGGTCCTGGACTGAGGGGACGGGAACCGCCTCCGGTGCGCGCGGCGTACCCACGCCGACGTGAGATACCGCGTCCCGCCAGGTCACCGGGCCCTGAGTCGCCCGTCACCCCGGCTCCGGACGGCGACACCGCCCTCATACCAGCGGGAGCCTGACGCGCAGCAGGGCTCCGCCCCAGGGAGCCGATCCCGCCTCGACCCGCCCGCCGTGCCGGTGGACGATGTCGCGGACGATGGCCAGCCCCAGCCCGGCGCCTCCCGCGTCGCGGGCGCGTGACTCGTCCAGCCGGACGAAACGGTCGAAGACGCGTTCCCGGTCGGCCGCCGGGATGCCCGGGCCGTCGTCGGCGACCTCCAGCAGCGCCCACCGTCCGTCTTCGGCGACACGCACCGCGACCGCGCCGGCCGCGTGGCGCTGCGCGTTGTCCAGCAGGTTGTCCAGGACGCGCTCCAGCCCCTGCCGGTCACCCCGGACCGTCAGGGTCTTTACCGTCTCGACGGTCACCGGCACCGTGCCCGAGCGCAGCGCGACCTTCTCGCGGGCCAGTTCGTCCAGGTCGAGCGGCTCCATGGGCGTCTCCTCCCCCGCGTCGAAGCGGGCGAGCAGGAGGAGGTCGGAGGCGAGCGTCTGGAGCCTGGCGACGTCGCCCACAGCGCTGTCCAGGTCCAGCAGGGACGGGTGGGCGGCCGCCACCTCCAGTTCGGTGCGCAGAGCCGCGATCGGATTGCGCAGTTCGTGGGACGCGTCGGCGACGAAGCGGCGCTGCCGTTCGACGGCGGCCTGCAGGGCCGCGAGCGTCTCGTTGGTGGCGCGGGCCAGCCGGGCCACCTCGTCGCGGACCTGGGGGACGGGAACCCTGCGGGACAGGTCGGTGCTCGCGGTGATGGCCTCCATCTCGGCCCGGATGCCGTCCACGGGGCGCAGCGCGTTGCGGGCCGCGACCCAGGTCGCCGTCCAGACCACGGCGAGCAGGACGGGCAGGCCGGCCAGCAGGAAGACGACCGCGGTGCGGACGGCGTCCTGTTCGGCGGAGAGGGAGGCGCCCGCGGTCACGGTGTAGGGCGTGCCGTCGCGCTCCCCCGAGAGGACGGCGAACCGGTACGGCTCCTGGTCGCCGTCGACGTTCGCGGTCCCGGTGCCGTATTCCGCCTCCGTGTCGGTGTCCTTGTCGTTCTCGCTGTCGCCGCCGCTGTCCGGGGCGTCGGCCGCGTCCGGCACCGGTGCTCCGGTGATGCTCCGGACGTCCTCCGATGCCGCGAGTAGGGCGCCGCGGCCGTCGGTGACCCGGACCGGGTACTCGTCGCCGTCCGGCAGGTCGAGGCGGTCGAACGGGGTCCCGGCGGCGATCTGGGCGGCAACCTCGCGTGCGGCGATCTCGGCCCGCAGGCCCGCCTGCCCGGTGAGATCGGCCCGCAGCGCGAGGACGAGGCCGAGGCCCGCAAGAACGAGGACGGCGCCCACCACCGCGGTCGCGGAAAGGGCCGTGCGGGCCCGGACGGAGCTCAACCGGCCTCCAGCACGTATCCGGCGCCGCGGACGGTGCGGATGGCGGAGGCCCCGAGCTTGCGACGCAGGGCGCTGACGTAGACCTCGACGATGTTGGGGTCGCCGCTGTAGGCGAAGTCCCACACGTGCTCCATGATGTCGGCCTTGGCGACCACCTCGCCGGCGTTGCGCACCAGGTGCTCCAGCACGGCGAACTCCCGTGCGGTGAGCGGTACTTCCTCTCCGTCGCGGGTGACCCTGCGGCGTCCGGGCTCGACGGTCAGCGAGCCGACGGCGATGACCGGCGAGCCGCCGCGGGGGCGCCGCCGCAGCAGCGCGCGGATGCGTGCCAGCAGCACGACATAAGCGAAGGGCTTCGTCAGGTAGTCGTCGGCGCCGGTGTCCAGGCCCTCCGCCTCGTCGTACACCCCGTCCTTGGCGGTGAGCATCAGGATCGGCGTGTCGTCGCCCGCGGCCCGCAGGGCGGCGCAGACGCGGTACCCGTTCATCCCGGGCAGCATGATGTCCAGCAGGATCAGGTCGTAGGACTGCTGCGTGGCCTGGTGCAGCGCTTCGGCGCCGTCGTGCACCACGTCGACGGCGAAGCCCTCGGCGGTCAGCCCCTTGGCCAGCGAGGCGGCGAGGCTGCGCTCGTCCTCCACGATCAGCAGGCGCATGGGTACAGGGTGCCAAAACGATCCTGAGGATTCCTTCAGGATCCTTCAGCGTGGCTTCAGGTACGGAGCGCGAGGGTGGGGTTCGCCGGATCCCCTCACGGAAGGAACACCATCATGAGGCGCAAGACGCTGATCGCCACCGCGGCCGCCGTCGCCGTCCTGGCCGGAGCAGGAGGCGTCGCGGCGACCGCCATGGCGGACGACGAGGAGCGCCGGCAGCCGGCCGCCGTGGCCGCCGACGACCGGGGCGCCGACCGCGACAACGAGCGCGACGACGAGCGCGACGACGACGGCGCCCGTGACGACGACCGCGGCGCCGCTGACGCCGGGGCCCGCGACGGCGGCGCCCGCACGGTGAGCCTGACCGACGCGGTCGGCGCGGCACGGGCCGAGGCTCCGGGCACCGTGGTGTCGGCCGAACTCGACGAGGACCGCGGACGCACCACCTGGGAGGTCGAGACGCTCGCCGAGGACGGAACCTGGCACGACGTGACGATCGACGCCGCGGAAGGCACGGTCCTCGCCACCCGCGAGGAGCAGGACCAGCGGAACGCCGACGAGGCCCGTGACGCGCTGCGCGGCTCCCGCACCGACCTCGTGGAGGCGGCGAAGGCGGCCGCCGACGCCCGGCCGGGTACGGTCACCGCCGTGTCCCTCGACGACGACACCCGCCGCTGGGAGGTCGAGATCCAACAGGACGGCGTCGAGCACGAGGTCCACGTCGACCCGGCCACCGGCGACGCCCGCTGACCCGGCTCACCGGCCGACCTGGCGCCCGGTCGCGGTCTCAGATCCGCGCACCGGGCGGGAAACCGGTCCAGCGCAGCTCCGCCGGCAGATGCCTCATGTCGTTGTGGACCAGGACCGTGACGGGCCGCCCCGGCGTGTAGCGGATGACGGTGAGGGCCGCATTGGCCTGCTGCACCGAGAGCCAGCGCCACGGAGGGGCGTCCATGGCATGGCTCACCAGCCAGCCGACCAGGAAGTTGTGGGTGACGAGCACTTCGTGCCGCTCCTCGTCGCCCTCGGCCGGGCCGGTGAACTGCTCCAGCGCGCGCCGGGCCAGCGACGGTCCGAGGGCGCGCTCCTGCTCCGTGGCGCCCTCGAGGAAGCGCAGCAGGCGCTCGGCGCTGTCCGGCGGCAGTTCCTCCCGCCGCGGGACGTAGGGAACGTAGTCGCCGGCGGTCGCCGCGACGCACCGGGGGGCGGCGGGCAGGTGCTCCCCGATCAGGGCGGCGGTCTGTGCGGCCCTGGGCAACGGGCCGTGGTGGATCACGGATATCGGGTGCTCGGCCAGTCGGCGGCCGAGCGCGGCCGCCTGGCGGCGGCCGTCGTCCGACAGCCCGCTCTCGTCCGGCAGGGCCTCCCCGTGCCGCACCAGGTACAGATGGCGAGTGGCCGCAGCCGCCATGCCCGGGCTCCTTCTCCACGCGTCGTGATCGTTCGTCCTGGGCACGACGCCGCGGCCGCCGTTCCGGTTCCCGCGACAGGGGGTGCCGCCTGCCGGGAACACGGGCACTGTGCCGGACCGGCCGACTCCCCCCGGGGGCTCACACCCAGTTGCGCCGGGCCGCCGCGACGCCGGCGCCGAACCGGTTGGTGGTGCCCAGTTCCGCGTACAGGGCCTGGATCCTCCGGCGCAGGGTGCGCGTGGAGACGCCGAGTTGGCGGGCGATGGCGTCGTCCTTCACCCCGGCGGCGAAGAGGGCGAGCAGGCTCCGCTCCTCGTCGGTGGGTTCGCGCACCTGGTCCCCCGAGGTGGCCGGCCGCGGCGCCGGCGCCGGCGTCGACGGCGACGAGCCCGGCGCGCTCAGCGCGGGCGCGCCGCTCCAGTAGCGCTCGAAGAGTTCGGTCAGGGCCTCCAGCAAGGGCGGCGACTCGGTGTAGAGGCATTCGTAGCCGCCGGCCTCCAGGCTCAGCGACACCAACGCCGCCGTGCGGTCCCCCATCGCCAGTTTGATGGGCAGCGCGGGCACGACCCTGGCCTCCTCGCCACGGGAGACGAGGCTGCCCAACTCCTGCCAGCCGCAGCCCTCGTCGAAGCTGGCGGCCGCGTAGACCACCCGCACCCGTACGCCGCGCCGATGGCGGCCTCGTCGAGTGCCTCGTTCGGGGCGAGCAGGAAGGGCGGGCGGTCCAGGGCGCAGAACTCCTGCCGGGCGGCCTGCTTCAGGCGGTAGTAGCAGTCCCCGACCTCCTCCGGGCCGCTGATCATCCGCGTCGCCGGTTCGCCGCTGCTCGACCGCCTGGCCTCGTCGAACAGCGCGCCGAGCGGCCCGGTGGCCGCCCGGACGGCCGCCAGTGGCGTTCGCGCGACAGCACCGGCGCCCGCAGCGCGTGCCGAGGATCCACCGTCAGGTACTCACCGGAGGAGCGACGGCTGAGAAGTCCGGAGTGGTGCAGTCGTTCCATGAGCGCCAGGGCCTGTCCGGTGCCCAGCCCGAACGCCGCCGTGACGTCGTCGACCGTGCCGCCACCTCGTGCCAGCAGATCACGGTAGACGGTCGCCGCCCCCGCGTCGAGGCCGATCAACTCCAAGGGCGCGTCTGCGTCCGTCATCGTTCTCCATCTCGGGGGAAGAAGCAGGCCATCCGGCACAGCGCCAGCAGACTCGCCGGTTTCCGGGGGCGTGTCGACCCCCGCGCCGTGCGGTACCTCAGGCTTGCCAAGCATTGCACCGGTTTGCGCCGTGTCCAGTTTCGGACATGGCACAGAAGTGCCAATGGGGTGCCTTTACAGGGGACAGCGGTAAGTGGCTGATTGCGTTCAACCGCTTCCACAGCAATTGTTCAACGAGGTTTCCGTGCACATGTCTTCCTCCCGCAGACGCGGGCTGACGGCCGCCGTCGCCGCCCTGGTGGTGCTGACGGCCACCGGACCGGCCGCCTCGGCCGACCCGTCGGCGACGCCCCCGTCCCCCGGCACGGCCGGTGCCGCGCCTACGACCATGCGCACCGTCACGCTGATCACCGGTGACAAGGTCACGGTGGCCGGGAACGGCCGCACCGAGTCCGTCACTTCGGTCACCGGCCCCAACGGCAAGCCCTCCGGCGCGCATGTGATGTCGGTGGGCTCCGACACCTATGTGTACCCCGATGCCGCGGTGCCCTACGTGGCGTCAGGAGCGCTCGACGAGAAACTCTTCAACGTCACCGCCCTGCTGGCGGACGGCTACGACGACGCTCGCAGCGACCGGCTGCCGCTCATCGTCACCTACACCGACGCCGCCGCTCTCTCCCGCAGCGCGAAGGCCCCGCAGGGCGCGCGCAGGACACTGACCCTCAGCAGCATCCAGGGCGCGGCGTTCTCCGCCGACCACGAGCGGGCCGCCGACTTCTGGTCCTCCCTGACGGGGGGCGCCGAGGCGAAGGCCACCAGGGCCGCCGAGGCGGCGGCCGGCGGCACGCTGGCCGGGGGCATCGCGAAGGTGTGGCTGGACGGCAAGGTCAAGGCCACGCTGTCCGACACGACGGCGCAGATCGGCGCCCCGGATGTCTGGAGCGGCGGGGACACCGGGCAGGGCGTGGACGTCGCCGTGCTGGACACCGGCATCGACGCCGCGCACCCTGACTTCGCCGGCCGGATAGCCGAGGCGCAGAGCTTCGTGCCCGGACTGGACGTCACGGACCGCAACGGCCACGGCACCCACGTCGCCTCCACCATCGCCGGGACCGGCGCCGCCTCCGGTGGCACCGAGAAGGGCGTCGCCCCGGGCGCGTCGCTGCACATCGGCAAGGTCCTGGACGACTCCGGCAGCGGCCAGGACTCCTGGATCCTGGCCGGCATGGAGTGGGCCGCCCGCGACCAGCACGCCAAGGTCGTCAGCATGAGCCTGGGCAACGAGCCCACCGACGGCACCGATCCGCTCAGCGAGGCCGTGAACCGGCTCAGCGAGGAGACCGGAGCTCTGTTCGTCATCGCGGCGGGCAACTCCGGCCCGGAGCCCTACACCGTGAGCGCGCCCGGCGCCGCCGACGCCGCGCTGACGGTGGGCGCGGTGAACGGGCCCGGCAAGGGCGTGGACCAGCTGGCCTCGTTCTCCAGCCGCGGTCCGCGCGTGGGCGACAACGCCGTCAAGCCCGATCTGACCGGCCCGGGTGTGGACGTGCTGGCGGCGCGCTCGCAGTACGCGCCGGAGGGCGAGGGCGCCTACCAGACGATGAGCGGCACCTCCATGGCGACGCCGCACGTGGCGGGCGCCGCCGCCCTGTTGGCGGCGAAGCACCCGGACTGGACGGGCCAGCAGCTCAAGGACGCCCTGGTCAGCACCACGGCGAGCACCCAGCGGTCCAGCCCCTTCGAGGCCGGCAGCGGTCGCGTCGACATCGCCGCCGCGGTGAAGGCCACGCTGGTCGCCTCCGGTGACGCGTTCGCGCAGACCCACTACCCGTACACGCCGGGCCAGACCGTCCGCAAGGACGTCACCTACACCAACTCCGGCGCCGAACCGGTCACCATGGACCTGGCGCTCAGCGCGGGACCGCTGCCCGAGGGCCTGTTCACCCTCAGCGACTCGCGGCTGACCGTGCCCGCGCACGGCACCGCCACGGTCGGGGTGATCACCCACCTCGACGCCGCGGAGGACGACGGGGCCTACACCACCCGGCTCGTCGCAACCGGCACCGACGGCACGCCCCTGGCCCGCACCTCGGTCGGGGTGAACAAGGAGGGCCGGCGGACCGTGCTGACGGTCATCGCCAAGGACCGGCACGGCAAAACCCTGCCCGGCACCCTCGTCCTGAAGGACGTCAAGCGCGACACCCCGCCCAAGGCGGTCGCCGTCGACGCCTCCGGCCGTGTCGACCTGCGTCTGCCCCCGAGCACGTACTCGGCGTGGATGACCGCGGACGTGCCCGGCATCGACGGCACGCACACGCTCGGCTTCGCGATGTTCTCGGCGCCGCAGATCGACCTCGACAGCGACCGCACCGTCCACTTCGACGCCGCGAAGCTGCGCAAGGCGGCGGCCGTCACCCCGCAGGCGACGGCCAACCAGTTCATGCGGGTGGACCAGTACCGCACCAACGGCGACCTGTTCCCGTTCCTGGACAGCTACATGCCGGAGTACTGGCGCTACGACAGCCTCTGGGTGACCCCGACACCGAAGGTGACCGAGGGCGAATACCACTTCGCGACCCGCTGGCGGCAGATCCAGCCGCCGCTGACGTTCTCCTCCGGCCCGGAGACCTACGGCGACGTCACCATCCCAAGCCAGTCCCCCGCCCTGCCGGACGGCAAGGGCACCTACCACGCGGTCTGGGCGGCCGACGGCTCGGCCGCGGACTTCCGCGAGGTCGCGGTGCGCGGCCAGGTGGCGGTCGTGCGCCGCAGCGACACCGTGTCCGCCCCTGACCAGGCAGCGGCCGCGGCGAAGGCCGGTGCGCGGCAGCTGCTGATCCTGGGCGACGGCTACGGGAAGTACGACCCGTGGGCCGACCTGTCCGAAGGCGCCCCCCTGCCGGTGGCCTCGCTCGGCGCCGACGACAGCGCACGCCTGCTGACCCGGCTCCGCAAGCCCGGCACCGCGACGCTGAAGGTCGTGTCGCACCCGCACCCGGCGTACCTCTACGACCTGATCCGCCACCACGACGGTTCGGTACCGCAGGACCCGTCCTACCGGCCCGGCCCGGGCGACCTGGCCCGCATCGACGAGTCGTTCCGCAACACCACGCAGGGTGAGGCCTTGGCATCCCGCGCGGATGTCTCGCTCTACTTCGACGGGCGCATGGACGGACAGCCGACGCCGGTCGCGGCCCAGGGCACCCTCACGTCGTGGGTCACCGCAGGCGAGGACGCCCGCTGGATCTCCGGGGCAGCCATGCGGGACCTCGGCCTGTGGGGCGTGATGCGCACGTACAAGCCGCGCAGCACCAGCAGCGAGACCTGGTTCGCCCCGGTCCAGCGCCCGCGTGTGCTCAATGACGGCATCATGTGGACGGCTCCGTTCCGGGTCGGCGACATCATCAACACCTCCAGCCTGCCCGCCTGGGGGGACTCCGGCGGCCACGCGGGCATCGTCTGGGCCGACGGCGACACGTCGAAGATCTCGCTGTACCAGGGCGACGAGCTGCTCGGGGAGGCCTACAACGAGGGGTACGTCAACGCCGAGGGGCTGTCGCCCGACCCGCAGCCCTACCGGATCGTGCTGGAGGGCCAGCGCAACCTGCCGGACCGCCCGTATTCGACGCGTACCCGCACCGAGTGGGGGTTCACCTCGAGCACGACGGACTACGACCACATCACTCCCCTGCCGTTGTTGCAGCTCGACTACGCGGTGGACACCGACCTGTCCGGCAAGGCGGCCCGCCGCACCGGGCTGACGGTCACCGCCTCCCATCTGCAGGGCGCGGCAGGCGCGGGCGCGGTCCGCACGGCGACCCTCGAGGTGTCGTACGACGACGGCGCCACCTGGCGCAAGGTGACGCTGCGGCAGTCGGGCGGCGACTGGAAGGCGCAGCTCGAAGCGCCGTCCAAGGCCCGCTTCACCAGTCTGCGGGCGACGGCCCGGGACGCCGAGGGCAACAGCGTCAGCCAGACCGTGATCCGGGCGTTCGGCGTCAGGTAGCCGACGGCTCGAACGGACACAAGGCCCTTGCTCCCGGTGCGATACCGGGGGCAAGGGCCTTGTGCGTTGTCGGCTCGGGTCAGGTGCCGACACGGCGCGGGAGGTGTTGGGGAGGGGGGTCGTCCTCCCGCGCCGTGGTTTCGGGGGGTCAGCTGGTGAATCCGACCCGGGACCAGTCGGTGTCCTGGAAACCGAAGGCCCCGTAGTTGGCCACGTCGGACTTGGCCGCGACGATCTGCGGGCGCTGGTACAGCGGCAGGTCCGCGGCGAGCTTCCACAGCGCGGTGTCGGCGGCGTTGAGGTCGGCGAGGTAGGCGGAGTGGTCGACCTCGGTGCCCGCCTTGCGCATGTCGGCGTCGATGGCGGCGGTGCCGATGCGCGAGTAGTTCTGGCCGATGTTCCCGTGCTGCGGGGAGACGAAGGAGGCCGCGCTGTTGGTCAGCGGGAAGAACGGCACGGCGCCGATGCCGCTGAACAGCGTGAGGTCGAACTTCCCGGCGCTGATGTCGTTGAAGAAGTCGTCGCTGGGCTTGACCGCGGTGTGGAGGGTGATGCCCACGTTCTTGAGCATGGCCGTGAACAGCTGCGCCTCGTTGGCAGCGATGGGCGTGCCGGACGGGATCGCCAGCGTCAGCGCCAGGGGCTTGCCGTCCTTCTCCCGGACGCCGTCGTGCAGCTTCCAGCCCGCCGCGTCCAGTCGCTTCGCCGCCGCGGTGGGGTCGTAGCGGCCGATGGAGCCGGCGTTGTCGCGGTAGGCGGCGTCGTTGTTGACCAGGAAGTGGTTGTTGAGGGGCTTGGCCGGGAAGGGCAGGCCGTTGAGGTCGGCCTTGCCGATGGCCTCGCGGTCCAGCGCCATGAACACGGCCTGGCGCACCCTCTCGTCCTTCAGCAGCGGGCTCTTGCCGTTGAGGACCAACTGGCGCAGGTTGGGGGCGCCCGCCACCCGGATGGAGGTGTGCGGCACCTTCTGCGCCTGCTTGTAGGCGGCCACGTCCGGCCCGATGTCCTCGACGTCGATCTCGCCCGAGGCGAAGGCGCCGGGGGTCGACGCGGCGTCCAGAGTACGGAAGTTGATGCCGTCGAGCACCGGCTTGGGGCCCCACCAGTCGGGGTCGCGGACCTCGGAGACGACCTTGGTCGTCGGGTCCATCTTGCTCACCTTGAACGGACCGGCCGTGACCGGGATGTGGTTCTTGTAGGAGGTGTCGAACTTGTGCGGGGTGTCGATCTGCGACGCGGGGTACAGCGGCGAGAACAGCGTCCGCCACTCGGAATACGGCGTGCCATAGGTGACGACGACGTGCCGGGCGTCGCTGCCCTGCGTGACGGAGGAGATCTCCTCGTAGCCGGTGGTGCCGACGGGTGTGTACCCGGGGTTCTTGCCGTTCTGCGCCACCCAGTCCGCCCGGAAGTCCTTCCAGGTGATGGGGGTTCCGTCGGACCACCGCGCCTTGGGGTTGATCACGTAGGTGGTGACCTGCTTGCCGTGCTTGAGGGCGGTGGTCACCTTGGTGAGGTAGTTCGGGTTGGGGGTCTGCTTGTTGTCGGGGGTGCTATGGAAGAGCGACGGCAGCAGGGGAGCCATGGTCGTGGTGACGGCTACGGTGTTCTGCGAGGCCGCGTTGAGGCTGTTCCACTGGGTGGAGTACTCGTCGACGGGGAAGTTGAGGGTGCCGCCCTGCCGGAGCTTCGCGGGGTCGACGGGGTTGATCTGGTTGAGCGTCGCCTTGGGCGGGGCCTTCGGCGCCGACGCGTTCGCGTCGCCCTTGGAGGCGCCGCACGCGGTGGCGCCGGCGAGGAGACCCGCGGACACCACGACTGCCGTGGCCAGCCTTGCGGACTTTCGGTTCACCTGGATTCTCCTTGTGGGCGTTGGGGGCGGTGTGGGAAGCGCGGGTCGGGGGCCGGGCCGGGCCGGGTGGGTGCGGCCGGGGAACGCGGCGGGCGTGTCACGGGGCGGGGGCGCGTCACAGGACCTCCAGGGCGGCCGCGTAGTGGCAGGCGGCGGCGTGGTCCTCTCCCAGGGCCCCGGCGGCGGGGTCCTCGGTGTCGCACCGCTGGGACTCGGCCGGCGCGAGGTGCAGGTACTTGGGGCAGCGGGTGCGGAACCGGCATCCCGAGGGGGTCTCCGCGGGACTGGGGAGGTCGCCCTGGAGGATGATGCGCCTGCGCTGCCGCTCCTTGGCGGGGTCGGGCAGCGGCACGGCGGACAGCAGCGCCTGGGTGTAGGGGTGGGCGGGGCGGGCGAAGACCTCCTCGACGTCGCCGGCCTCGACGATGCGGCCGAGGTACATGACGGCGACGCGGTCGGCGATGTGCCGGATGACCGACAGGTCGTGCGCGATGAACAGGTAGCTCAGGCCGAGTTCGGCCTGCAGTTCGTCGAGCAGGTTGATCACTCCGGCCTGGATCGAGACGTCGAGCGCGGACACCGGTTCGTCGAGCACGACCAGCTTGGGGTCCAGGGCCAGCGCCCGCGCGATGCCGATCCGCTGCCTCTGGCCGCCGGAGAACTCGGCGGGGTAGCGCTCGGCGTGCTCGGGCAGCAGGCCGACGAGGCGGAGCAGTTCGGGGACGCGCTCGGCGATGCGTGCCCGGTCCCAGCCGTGGGTGCGCAGCGGTTCTGCCAGGATGTCGCCGACCGGCATGCGGGAGTCCAGCGACGCCATCGGGTCCTGGAAGACCACCTGGAGGTCCCGGCGCAGCTCCCGCCGTGCCCGGCGGTCCAGTTCCCCGACGTCCCTGCCGAGGACGGCGACGGTGCCGGAGCGCCGGGCGGCGAGGTCGAGGATCTGCAGCATGGTGGTGGTCTTGCCGCAGCCGGACTCGCCGACCAGCGCGAGCGTCTCGCCCTGCCGGATGTCGAAGTCCACACCGTCGACGGCGCGCACCGTGCCCACGCGGTGCTTGAACACCGAGCCCTTGAGGAGCGGGAAGTGCTTGGTGAGGCCCGTGACCCGCAGGACCTCGGGGCGCTCGGCGCGCGGCAGTTCGACCTGCCGCGCGGGGACGGCGGGAGTGGGGAACATGCCCTGGGACGGGATGCCGCCGGGGGTGTCGATCTCCTGTCCGCGGTGGCAGGCGGTGCTGTGCCCGGAGCCGGTCCCGACGGCCAGCAGCACCGGCTCCTCGGTGCGGCAGCGGTCCACGGCCACCGGGCAGCGCGCCGCGAAGGGGCAGCCGGCCGGCAGGTCCACCATGGACGGCGGTGTGCCCTCGATGGGGGTCAGCGCCGTCCGCTCGCCTGAGTCCAGTCGCGGCACCGAGCCGAGCAGGCCGATGGTGTAGGGCATGCGGGGCGCGGTGAACAGCTCGTCGGCGGTGCCCGTCTCCACCGGCTTGCCGGCGTACATGACGACCACCCGGTCGGCCATCCCGGCCACCACCCCGAGGTCGTGGGTGATCATCAGGATCGCCGCTCCGGTGACCTCCTGGGCCTTCTTCAGGACCTCCAGCACCTGCGCCTGGATGGTGACGTCGAGAGCCGTGGTGGGCTCGTCAGCGATGATCACCTCGGGGTCGTTGGCGATGGCCATGGCGATCACCGCCCGTTGGCGCATACCGCCGGAGAACTCGTGCGGGAAGGCGTCCATCCGCCGCTTCGGGTCGGGGATGCCCACCAGCTCCAGCAGTTCGATGCCGCGTGTCCGGGCCTGGGCGGAGGTCAGGTCCTGGTGGATCCGCAGGGCCTCCACCAGTTGCGCGCCGACGGAGAAGACGGGGGTGAGCGCGGACAGCGGGTCCTGGAAGACCATCCCGATGTCACGGCCGCGGATGCCGGACATCTGGCGGTCCGACAGCCCGAGCAGCTCGCGGTCCTTGAGGCGTACGGAGCCGGTGACCTCGGCGTCGTCGGGGAGCAGGCCGAGCACGGCGGTGGCGGTGACGGACTTGCCGGAGCCGGACTCGCCGACCACGGCGAGGGTCTCGCCGGCGCGGAGCACCAAGTCCACGCCCCGGACGGCCTGCACCCGTCCGGCCTCGCCGGGAAAGGACACCCGCAGGTCGCGCACGGTCAGCACCGGGCTGTCCGCGGCCGGTCGCGGGGAGGCGCCTCCAGGGACGGCGGTGGGGTCGGTCACGGGGTGACTCCTTCCTTCGCCGGAGCCGCCGGGACGGCCGCGGCGGTGGACGGGCGGCGGGGGGCGCGGGAGGTCCGCGCGTGGCGGGAGCGGGGCGCCGCCGGCCGGGTCCGCCGGCGGGACTTCGCTCCGCGTGCCGTGGGGTCGAAGGCGTCCCGCAGGCCGTCGCCGATGAAGGCGACGGCGAGGCCGATCAGGACGAGGAAGGCGGCGGGGAAGAAGAACAGCCACGGGGAGGTGTTGGCGTCCGGGGTCCCGGCGGCGATGAGCGTGCCGAGCGAGACGTCGGGCGCCTGGATGCCGAACCCGAAGTAGGACAGCGAGGTCTCGCCGAGCACGATCGCGCCGACCTGGACCGTCGCGTCGATGATGAGGATGGAGGCCGCGTTGGGGAGGATGTGCCGGAAGATGATGGCGAGCGGATGCACCCCCATGTAGCGGGCGGCCAGGACGTACTCCCGTTCCCGCAGGGTCTGCGTCATGCTGCGCACCACCCGGCCGGTGATCATCCAGCCGAACGCCGCGAGCAGGACCACGAAGAAGAGCCAGGTCCCGTGCTGGAAGGCCGGTGAGAGGACGGCGAGCAGCAGGAACGCCGGGATCACCAGCATCAGGTCGAGGAACCACATCAGCACGCGGTCGGTCCAGCCGCCGAAGTAGCCGGCCGAGGCGCCGACCACGGCGGCGATGAGCGTCGTGAGCGGTCCGCCGACGAGTCCGACGACCAGTGACTTCTGCAGGCCCCGCAGGGTGAGTGCGAACAGGTCCTGGCCCGAGTGCGTGGTGCCGAACCAGTGTGCGGCACTGGGCCCGGTGCCGAGGCTGGAGAAGTCGTTGTCGTGGTACGTCCAGTGGAGGAACGGCGGTACGGCGTACGCGAGCAGCACCAGGGCGACCACCAGGGCGATGCCCACCAGGGCCAGCCGGTTGCGGGCGAAGCGGGCGAGGATCAGCGCGCCGCGGCCGCGGCTCCGGGATGGCGCCGCCGTGCCGGCGCCGGGTGCGGGGGTGGTCATGAGGGTGTCTCCTCGGGTCGTGCGTCGCGGTCGTTCACCTGGGTCGACATGGGCCTTCTCAGGTGCGGACCCGAGGGTCGAGCGCCGCGTAGACGAGGTCGGAGAGCAGTCCCGCGATCAGGACGATCACGGCGGTGAAGATCGCGACGGCGGCGACCGCGTTGACGTCGTTGCTGGTGATGGAGTTGACCAGCCACTCCCCCATCCCGTGCCAGCCATAGATCTCCTCGGTGAAGGTGGCGCCGGTGAACAGCAGCACGACGTTGTAGACGACCAGCGGCATCACCGGGATGACCGCGGTGCGCAGTCCGTGCCGCAGGACCGCCTGGCGCCGCCGCAGCCCCTTGGCCCGGGCTGTCCGCAGGAAGTCGCTGCCCAGGACGTCCAGCATGGTGCTGCGCTGGTAGCGGCTGAAGAACGGGATCTGGGTGAGGAGCAGGGTCAGGGTGGGCAGCACCAGGTGCTCGAGGTTGTTGAGGATGACGGAGGCGGCGCCGTGCACCTTCGGGTCGTACATCCCGATGTACTGCACCAGCGGACCGCTGCCGCTCGCCGTGTCCAGGGTCCGCAGGCCGACCGCGATCACCACGACCGGGGTGGCCAGCAGGACGTAGGAGAGGATCGTCGACACCCGGTCGGACGGCCGGTACTGCCGCAGCGCGTTCCACGCGCCCACCGCCACGCCGCCGACGGCTCCGAGGACGGTCGCGACGAAGAGCAGCTCGGTGCTCACCAGGACCCGGCGGCCCAGTTCGGTGTTCACCGAGGCGCCGTCGTAGGTCTTGCCGAAGTCGCCGTGCAGCACGATCCCGGTCAGCCAGCGCCAGTAACGGAGGTACACGGGAGTGTGCGGATCGAGGTTGTAGCCGCGCAGGATCGTGTAGATCGAGTGCAGCGGCGGCCGGGGGTTCTTCGACAGGTAGTTGATGTCGGGGTGGAGCGTGAGGGACGCGAGAAAGTACGTCGCGCTGGCCGCGATGAACACCAGGATCACGTAGTTGCCGAGGCGGCGCAGTAGGTAACGACCCAACGTGCTTTCTCCTTCGCGTGGCCCGCCCTATGAGCAGGGCCGTACCGGCTCCCGTGCGGGGTGCGACCGATTCGGCGGTGCCGTCGGGGAGGTCACCGCGGCGGAGCGGGGAATACCGATCGAGCCCTGGTGAAACGACTCGGGAATATCCTCGCGCCCGCCGCGTTCATAAGAGGCAATGCGAACACAAAGAATTCGCAATAGGCATGGGGGACGGAAATTCAGGGAAAAGGGTTCCGGGCCGCCGGGAATTGATCGTATGAGGTGCGCCACTTTATGCGCTGCTGACGCCGGGCGTCCTCGGGCAGCACGAAGGGCGGGCGCGGAGTCAGCTCCGCGCCCGCCCCGGGGGTGTGTGCGATCAGCTCACCGCGAGGGTGAAGACGTGCAGGTTCACGTTGTCGGGAAGCTTCACACGGGTGATGGTCCTGCCCTCCGGTGCGGCGAAGGGCTTGGTGGCGAAGACGTACGTCGCCACCGGGTCCTTGTCCTCTCCGACCTTGTTGCGGTAGTCGGTCCTGGCGACGACCTCGTTGCCGAACTGCACGGTGCTTCCGCCTCCGTACATCGTCCAGTCGGTGAAGGACAGGTCGACCGAGCCGGTGCTGCCGTCGTCGTAGGTGACGGTCGCCCTCGCCTGCTGGTCGCCGTTGACGGCGCTGCCGACGAACGACAGCCGCGAGGCGGGCGTGGGCAGGGCGATGGACTGGCCGGTCGCCGCGGCGTTGTCGGGACGGCCCGCCGCAGACTGCGGCCAGGTGAAGGCGAGGCCACCGGTGACACTGCCCTGCGCGCCCGGGGTGAGACCGGCCGACGCGAGGGCCTGGCGGGAGTAGCTCCAGCCACCGCCGTCGTAGTTCGCCTCGGCGTGGTCGCCGGAGTCGTCCGAGATCCCCCTGCTGTTGTACGCCGCGACGAGCGAGCCGGGGGCGGCCACCGTCAAGGACAGAGGCTGCTCATAGGACGTGTCCCCGAAGGCCACCGTCACCTTGGCGTCGTAGAAGCCCTGCCGGACGTCCTCGGCCGTGGACAGGGTGATCGACTGCTCGCCACCGGTGAACACGCCTTCGGCGGGGGACGCGGTGACGCCTTCGGGCGCCGTGACCTGGAAGCGCACCTGCGGCGCCGCGCCGCCGCTCAGGGCCAGGGCACGGATGCCGATCTCGGTGCTGCCGCCCGGCGCGATGGTCGCCGAGGTCGGGCCGACGCCGATCTGGTACGGCTGCTCGCCCTCCCGGAAGGAGGGAGGCGCGTCGGCAGCGTCCGCACCCCAGGCGGGGTCGGCAGCACGGGAGAGCTCGTAGTCGAGCTCGCCGCCGTTCTCGACGAAGGAGGCGGGCAGCCACGGGCGGTCGCTCGCACGGCCGTCGACCTTCAGCGATCGGATGTACGGCGCGTCGGCCGCCGCCCCCTCGGCGCGGATGGAGATGTCGTTCCCGGCGGGGCGGTCGATCTCGATTCGCGGGAACAGCGGTGAGGCGAGGACGAGTTCGGCGCGGGAGGGCACCTGCGGGTACATGCCGAGCGCCGAGAAGACGTACCAGGACGACATCGCGCCGAGGTCGTCGTTGCCGGGGATGCCGCCCGGCTTCGTGGACCACAGGACGCTCATCGCGGCCCGGACGGTCTCCTGCGTCTTGTAGGGCCGGCCGGCGTAGGCGTACAGGTAGGGCACGTTGATCGACGGCTCGTTGTCCATCGCCGACTTGGCGCCGCCGCTGCCGGTGAAGGCCCAGCTGCCGTCCGCGTTGTGGAAGAAGGAGTCCAGCCGGGCGAGGGCCTTGTCGCGTCCGCCCATCGCGGCGAACAGCCCGGCCGGGTTGTGCTGGACCATCCAGGTGTACTGGGCTGCGGTGCCCTCGACGAAGCCGTTGTCGGTGGCGGGCGTGAACCCGGTGACCCAGCTGCCTTCCGCCGCGCGGTCGGCGATGTAGCCGCCGCTGGGGTCGGCGGCGATGTTGAAGTTGTTCTGCCACCACTGCGAGCGCTTGGCGAAGTCGGCGGCGGTGCGCTTGTCACCAGCGGCCGTGGCGAGCTGGGAGAGGGCGAAGTCGGCGCCCGACATCTCCAGCGTCTCGGCGGCGCCGCCCCAGGCGTTGGAGACGGACGGCATGTAGTGCAGCTTCAGGTACTTGTCCAGGGACGGGCGCTGGCCGACGGAGAGGACCGGCTTGCCCGCCGGCGACAGGTCGCGTTCGGTCGGAACGGTCGCCGCCTTCACCAGGGAGTCCAGCGCGCCGCGCAGGTCGAAGTCCTTGCCGCCGAAGGCCCGGATCCCGGCGAGCGCGGCGGGCGACGGATCGCCGTTCATGACGTGCGTACCGGAGGCGCCGTGCAGCCAGCGGTCCCAGACGCCGCCGTTCTGCCGGGCGAGCTCGTACAGGGACTGGGCGATGTCCGAGCCCGTGCGCGGGTTCAGCAGGGTGACCAGCTGCACCTGCGAGCGGTAGACGTCCCACCCGGAGAAGGTCCCGTACTGGGCGTCGTGGCCGCGCCCGACGGTGTGGACCTCGCCGTCGCTGCCGCGGTACCTGCGGTCGGCGTCGCTGATGACATTGGGGTGGATCATCGCGTGGTAGAGGGCGGTGTAGAAGGTGGTGCGCTCGGCGTCCGTACCACCGCCCACCTTGATCGCCTTCAGCCGGTCGCGCCAGGCGCGGCGGGCCGCCTCCCGCACCGAGTCGAAGGACCGGTTCCCCGGGTTCTCCGCGGCGAGGTTGGCCTCGGCGCCGGCCTGGCTGACGTAGGAGATGCCGACCTTGACGTTCACCGGTCCGGTGCCCGGCGCGAACTCCACCCAGCCGCCGGCGCCCTTGCCGGCCACCGGGAACCCGCCGTCGGCGAAGCCGCCGGTGCCGCCGGAGGCACTGGTGGAACCGGGGGTGATCTTGTCGTCCTGCCAGGTGCCGGTCTCCTTGAAGGAGCGGTCGAAGCGGGCGGTGAAGTAGAGGGTGTAGTAGGGGCGCCGGCCCTCGGGGTCGATGTAGCCGCAGAAGTTCCCCGAGGTGACCGAACCGGAGACGGTGCGCGTCTTCGGGTCGATCCTCACCGTGGAATCGGTCGCGCCCACCTCGGAGTTGGCGGTGCGGATCAGCATCGAGGCGGGCTTGTCCGCCGGAAAGGTGAAGCGGCCGGAACCGGTGCGGGTGGTGGCCGTCAGGTCCGCCGTCACGCCGGAGGACAGGCCCACCTTGTAGTGCCCGGGCTCGGCGGTCTCGTCGGTGTGCTTGAAGTCCGCGGCGTACACCGCGTCCTTGGTGTCCGCGGCGGGCGACGAGGTGACCTCCCCGGCGAACGGGAGGAACGGGATGTCGCCGCTGCCGCCCGCACATCCGGTGCCCGACATGTGGGTGAGGCTGAAGCCCCGCACGCGGGGGGTGTCGTAGTGGTAGCCGCCGGGGGCCGTGGTGCGGGTGGCGTCTCCACGGGTGGTCTCGGGGCTCCAGGAGAGCATGCCGAACGGCACGACGGCACCGGGGAAGACGTTGCCGGCGTTCGCGGTGCCGATCAGGGGGTCCACGTAAGAGGTGGGGTCCTTCACGAGCTCGGGTGGCGACGCGGCGGGCGCCGCGAGGGCGGGAGTGGCGCCGCCGACCGCCAGGACGGCGGCAAGCAGCACGGACGTCGGACGCAAACGCATACGCGGGCCCTTCTCTCATGGACGGGTCGGGCACCACGGGTCACACAAGCCTCGGGGACCCTAACGCGCCCCACCGGTGCACCGGAAGACCCTGGCGGGCGCAGTTCAACTCCCTTGACAACGTTGCCGCTACGGCCGGTATAGTCACGGCCAGTTGCTGACTGACAACGTTGTCGTCGCACCACGGTTCCGCCACACAAGCCCCGCACGCTCGCACCGCCGCACCGCCGGCCGACGTCCGGACGTTCGCCGTCCCGGCACCGTCGTCGCCCGGAGTCGGCGCCGATGGCAGTCCCGCGTCAGCGACGGCGCGATGAACCAGGTGCGCGTCCCACGCCGGCCCAGCCGCAGCGGTGGCGGAACATCGCACCAGCGGCACGGCCTCACGTGACGGAGACCTGTTCCCGCCGCCCGAACGCTCGGCCTTCGACGCCCCGACGCCGACTCGCGCCTCCCGGCACGCCGCTGGACTTCCTCGCGCCTCCCGGCACGCCGCTGGACTTCTCCACTCTCCGGATGACCGCCCCCGGCACCCGCCTCCGACTGTACGGAGAAGTGACGGAGCCCGGGAGCATATCCAGCTGCCCGGGCTCCTGTGGTGCCACCCAATTGCGCACACCGGCGGCGTTTAAGAGCCGCGGATCATCGTGAGATCGACGCGTTCTACCTTTGAACTACCGCGCCGCGAAGAGGCGCAGAGGGGACTCGAACCCCCATCCGTCGATGATCGTCCGCACTCGGTCGATCCGGTGTTCGGCGGCGAATGCTGAAACTGGAGCGAGAGTCTGAGATTCAGGGGGCTGCCTCTACCGGTTGGGCCACCCCGGCGCGTGATGCCGGGGGAGGGATTCGAACCCCCACTGTCACCCCTGGTGAGCTTCAACGTCAGTGTCAGCTTGCGCTCTCGGCGCACCCCTCGCTCTCACGAGGGGCGTTGATGGGGCTACCCGAACAGGTAGCCGAAGACCGCCTCCCCCACCCGCTGGTCGGCGACGTCCGCGCTGTTGGCCTCCTCGCGGGCGAACTTGACGGCATGCTGCAGTTTCTCGACCCTGCCGAGCAGTTCGTTCACCCGCCGCGCCGGCAGCGCACCGGAGAACTTCACGGTCGTCCAGTACCCCACGGGGACGTCTTCGTAGTACACCTCGACCTGTGCCGGGTGCTTCTCGGTGGCCTCGGCCTTCACATGGTTGCGGGGCACCTTCTTGGTGCGGATCGTCCGCACCGGGTCGGTCTTCCAGCAGTCCGTCGACGGGTCCGGGTTCCACGACTCGGACGCGTCGAGGACCGGCAGCTTGCGTACGAACGTGTGCAGGTCGGTCAACTGCTTTTCTAGGAACAGCAGATAGGGGACAGGGACCTCGGCGAGCAGCACCCGCCCGTCCACCACCACGTCCGCCGCCGCCGTGCGGTTGGCCCAGTCCTTCGTCGCCGTCACGTCGAAGAGCCGCGTCAGCGTGCCTCCGACCGCGTGCAGGACGTCCTCGGCCTTCACCTGGACCCGGGTGGACTCGGGGGGCAGTTGCTCGCCCTCCTCGTCCTTGGGCTGGTACGTCCGCGAGATCCCGGCCAGCAGCGCGGGCTTCTGGACGTCGTGATGGGCCTGGGTCAGTTCCTGGAGGGACTTGGACTTGACGCCCTTTTCCACGGCGATGATCTGATTGAGCTTCGGCACATCGTCAAACTAGCAGTGCCGTGTGCGTACACACACCCGATTTCCCGACCGTCTCGATCGCCCGCGGGACGGTTTCGCAGCCTGTGCTCCGCGAACTGCCCCCAGAACAGCGTCTGTGTCGGAGGCGAGCCCGCAAGCCCTGCTGGAGCGCGGGGACGGCGTCGCGGCGACGAGCACGCTCGCCCGAGCGGCTGCTCGCGTCGACTGGGCGAGCCGTGCGAACTGCGGCTCCGCACGGGGCACCTGGGCGCCGTACCGTCCTGATGTCGATGTCGGCGCCGCCCGGTCGCGGACGGTGTCGCCGGGGAGGATCTCGCCGGACGGACGGGGTGGTGCACAACGCGGGCTGCGGATTCCTGGCCGCGGTGCGGTGGAGGAGACCACCGACCGCGACGCCCGGGGGCCGGACGGGTGGCCAGGGCAGGAGGCGACGGCCACGGGCCCCGGCCGCAGGGGGTGAACCGGCGTGGCCCGCAGGGTACGCGGCGGCATCGCCCTGCGGCCGGACCGGCGAGCGGGTGGCGGTTCGGCCGCATCGGCCACGGCACCGGCCCCGATGCGCCGGCACCTCGGCCCCTCCGCCGGTACGGACCGGCCACCCGTGCCCGGCCCGGATCCTCGACGGGATCGGCTGCGGCATACTTGCCGGATCGACGCCACCCGCCGGTTCGGGCAGGCGAGCGACGCGGTGAGGCATGCGCTGCGTCCGGAAAGCCCTTCCCGGTGTGGTTCGCCGGCGGACGGACCGCAGCGCGCCGAGCCTGCGGGTCCGGCGGCTGCGCACCGGCTGCTTCGGCGCGGGTGGGGTTCGTCCGGCGGTGCCGGCGGGGCGCGGGAGAGATCCGCCCGTCGCGACTCGCCGGCCGCGGTCGCGGCGGCGGCGCCCTGAGCGGTGACGTCACCCGCCGACGTCGATCACTCGTGCGGAACGGGTGTCCGACCGCTGATGTATCGTTCGCAGCAGTTGATCGTTGCACAATCTTTGCCTCCTGGGGGGAACTTCCCATGTACGTTCGTCGTTCTCTGGCGATCGCCGCTATGACCGGCACGCTCGCGCTCGGTCTCGCGGCCTGTGGTGACTCAACGACGGACGCGCCGAAGGCCGAGTCGACGCAGAGCTCCGTGCAGAACTCCGTCAAGCCGGCGGCCAAGGAGGTCGCCCCGGCCGACCGGATGCGGAACGCCGCCAAGGCGGTGGAGCAGCAGGCCTCCGCCAAGGTCTCCGTCGACTCCGTCGAGCCTGGCGAAGGCAACACCAAGGCCGAGGGCACCTTGAGCTGGAAGAAGGGTTCTGAGGGGGCCGAGCTGAGCATGGACGCCGGCTCCGACCCCGACCTGCGGGAGATGGCCGGCCCGGACGGCAAGGTGCACATGACGATGGCGAACGGCAGCGTGTACTTCCCGGTCGCGGGCGAGATGGTCGAGATGGCGGGCGGCAAGAAGTGGCTGAAGCTCGACGGCTCCGCCGCTGAGGACAACCCCGCCGACGACCTGCCGCACGGTCCCGCCGCGAGCCTTGCCGCCCTGTCCACCGCGACCGACCTCGCCAAGGTGGGCAAGGAGCAGGTGGCCGGTGCTGAGGCGACCCACTACGCCGGCACCGTGGACATCAAGAAGCTGGCCGCGGACTCGGCCGTCCTCAAGGTCATCAGCAAGGACGAGCGCGACGCCTACATCAAGGAACTGCACACCACCGGACTCAAGGCCACCGTCAAGATCGAGGTGTGGATCGGCGCCGACGACCTCGCCGTCAAGACCATGGAGTCCGGCTCCACCGCCAAGGGCACGTCCAAGGTGACGATCGTGTACTCCGGCTACACCCGGACGGCCACCGTCGAGGCGCCCGCGGCCAAGGACGTGACCACGCTCGCCGAGATGATGCAGAACGCCGCCCAGGGCTGATCCTCTCGGCGTGCCGGTGGGTTCGCGTCGCCGCGCGTTCCCACCGGCACGCCGGCGCCGTGGCGGACCGGGTGCCGCGCAGCAGCGAGCGCTGCCAGCACGGCATCGCCCGGCCCGCCGTGGAGCACGGCGGCGGCGGCCACCGGCGGGAAGCCGTACGCCGGGCCGTGAGCGAGCGGGGGCCTGGCACCGGAGGCGGTGCCGCAGCCCGTACCCTGAGGGGGCGATGAACCTCTTCAGCACGCCGTGGGGCGCACTCGAACTGACCCGATTCCCCGCGGATCCGCGGGAGACACTGCGCGCATGGGACGCCGCGGACGACTACCTGCTGCGGCACCTCTTCGAGAGCGGGACGGACCTGACGGGTGCGACCGTCGTCCTGGGCGACCGCTGGGGGGCGCTGGCCACGGCACTGGCCGTGCACCGTCCCACCCAGATCACCGACTCCCACCTCGGGCAGCAGGCGACCCGGGCGAACCTGCGGCGCAACGCGCCGGACGCCGAGGTGCGCCTGCTGACCACGCGCGACGAGCCGCCCGCCCGCATCGACGTGCTGCTGGTCCGGGTGCCCAAGAGCCTCGCGCTGCTGGAGGACCAACTGCACCGGCTGGCGGCCTCGCTCCACCCCGGCACGGTCGTCGTGGGAACCGGCATGGTCACCGAGATCCACACGTCCACGCTGCGGCTGTTCGAGCGGATCATCGGGCCGACCCGGACCTCGCCGGCGGTGCGCAAGGCGCGGCTGATCTTCAGCACGCCCGATCCCGCGCTGTCTCCCGGCGCGAACCCGTGGCCGCTGCGGTACGCGCTGCCGGAGGGCATCGGCCCGCTGTCCGGTCGCACCGTCACCAATCACGCGGGGGTGTTCTGCGCCGACCACCTCGACATCGGCACCCGTTTCCTGCTCGAGCACCTGCCGGACCGCAAGGGCCCTGACCGCGTGGTCGACCTGGGCTGCGGCAACGGTGTGGTCGGCACCGCGGTGGCGCTGGCGAACCCCGACAGCGACGTGCTGTTCGTCGACGAGTCGCACCAGGCGGTCGCCTCCGCCGAGGAGACCTTCCGCGACAACGCCGGCCCCGCCGGCCGGGCCCGTTTCCTCGTCGGGGACGCGGCCGACGCGGTGGCCGCCGTCGGGCCCGAAGGCGCCGATCTCGTCCTCAACAACCCGCCGTTCCACTCCCACCAGGCCGTCACCGCCGCGACCGCCCAGCGCATGTTCGTCACCGCCCGGTCCGCGCTGCGGACCGGTGGCGAGCTGCTGGTGATCGGCAACCGGCACCTCGGCTACCACGTGCGCCTGCGGCGGCTGTTCGGCAACTGCGAGGTCGTCGCGTCGAATCCGAAGTTCGTCGTCCTGCGGGCCGTACGGCGCTGAGGCGGGCCCCGCAGCCTTGATGCGGCGTGGAGCGGGCAGGCGTTCCCCATGGCGGACGAGGCGTACGGCGGCGGAACGGTCACGGGCGGGCACCGTGGGGTGCCGCACACCGCCGACGTGCGGATCGAGGCATGGGGGGCGACCAGGGAGCAGTGCCTGGTCGAGGCGGTGCTGGGGCTGGTCGAGTGCTTCGCGGACGTCGCAGGGGTGCGGCCGGCGTACGTGCGGCGGATCGCGCTGGCGGAGGGCGCCGACGACGATCTGCTGGCCGACATCCTCGACGAGGTGATCTTCCGGCTCGAGGTGCACGGGGAGGTGCCCGTCGACCTCGAGGCCGAGGCGGACGACGGCGGCCTGGACGTACGGATGGCCGTGGCCGACGTCGCATCGGTCGAGGTCGTCGGCGCGGTGCCGAAGGCGGTCTCGCTGGGCGACCTCCACCTGGCGCCCGGCCCCTACGGGTGGACCTGCGCGGCGACGGTCGACGTCTGACGGCGACTTCCAGGAGCGGCCGCGCAGCGGTCAGCCCTTCACCACACCGAGCGGCACCAGCCGGACGACCCTGCGGCACAGCCCCGCGCCCTCGCTCGCCTCCACCACCGCCGAGACGTCCTTGTAGGCCTCCGGAGCCTCCTCGGCGAGGCCGCGCCAGGACGAGGCGCGCACCGCGATGCCGCGGGCCTCCAGCCGCTCCCGCAGCTCCCTGCCGCTGACGCCGCGCGCGGCCTGGTGCCGGCTCTTCTCCCGGCCGGCGCCGTGGCAGGTCGAGTGGAAGGCGTCGCCCCGGGGGACGCCGGTGAGGACGTACGAACAGGTGCCCATGGTGCCCGGGATGAGGACGGGCTGGCCGGCGCCGCGAAGGTCGGCGGGGAGGTCCGGATGGCCGGGCGGCAGCGCCCGGGTGGCTCCCTTGCGGTGCACGCACAGCGTGCGGGGCGCCCCGTCCACCTCGTGCTCCTCGATCTTCGCCAGGTTGTGGGACACGTCGTAGACGAGCGTGAGGCGGGCACCCGCCTCGCGGCGGAAGACACGGCGGGACAGCTGGCCCAGCAGCTGGCGGTTGGTCCGGGCGTAGTTGGCCGCGGCGGCCATCGCGCCGAGGTAGGCGCGCCCCTCGGGCGAGTCGACGGGGACGCAGGCGAGCTGCCGGTCGGGGACCTGGACGCCGTACCGCCGCATCGCGCGGTCCATCGTCCGGACGTGGTCGGAGCAGATCTGGTGCCCCAGCCCCCGGGAACCGCAGTGGATCATCACGCAGACCTGGCCGAGGGCGAGGCCGAAGGCGGCGGCGACCGGTGCGTCGTAGACCTCGGCGACCTCCTGCACCTCGAGGAAGTGGTTGCCCGAGCCGAGGCTGCCGACCTGGCCGAGGCCGCGTTCGCGAGCGCGTGCGCTCACCTGGCCGGCGTCCGCGTCGGCCACGGTGCCGTGGTCCTCGCAGCGCCGCAGGTCGCCGTCCTCGCCGTGCCCCTCCTCCACGGCGTATCGGGAGCCGCCCTCCAGCACGCGTTCGAGCAGTCGGTCGCTGCCCAGGCGCCAGACGGCTCCGGTCACCGCGCCGCGGGGGGTGTCCCGGCCCAGCGCGTCCATGACGGCCGGCAGCGCGGGCCCGAGTGCCGCGCGGTCGCAGTCGGCGGCCAGCAGCCGTACGCCGCAGGAGATGTCGAAGCCCACCCCGCCGGGAGAGACCACCCCGCCGCCGGCGGTGTCGGTCGCGGCCACGCCTCCGATGGGGAAGCCGTAGCCCCAGTGCACGTCCGGCATGGCGTACGAGGCGCCGACGATGCCCGGCAGCGCCGCCACGTTGACGACCTGCTCCAGGGCCTTGCCGGCATGGCCGATCAGGTCGCGGGAGGCGAAGACGACGCCTGGCACGCGCATCGGCGGCCGGCGGTCGATGCGGAACCGGTGGGGGTGCTCTTCGACGACGTCCATCTCGGCCTCCAGGGGCCCCGTCGGCAGGCGACCGCGCCTCTAAGGTGTCACGTTGCCGGGGCGAAGGCCGGCAAACGGGCCCGTGCGCATCCCGGTTCCGACGTAGCATGAGAGAACAGGCAGGAACGCATTCACCTGCGACGGCTGGGCCGGCGCGATCCCGGAGCAGCGCCGGGGCGCGGCGCGGTCCGGCGCTCCACCCGAGGAGCAGCGCATGATCCATTCAGCCGACATCCGCGAGTGGCGCGACCGCGACGTCATCGATCGCAAGGGGCACAAGATCGGCGCACTGGAGGCGGTCTACGTCGACACCGCCACCGACGAGCCTGCCATGGCGACGGTGCGCACGGGGTTGCCCACGCACCGGCGACTGGTCTTCGTCCCCCTCGACGACGCCGTCGTGGGGCCCGGGTACGTCCAGGTCGCCCAGTCCAGAGGGCTGGTGAGGAAGGCGCCGTCCATCGGGATGGACGACGTCCTGCCGGTCGAACAGGAAGGGGAGATCTTCCAGTACTACGACATGGCCTACCACCCGGGCGCCGGCGGCGAACGAAAGCTCGCCCGGCGCTGAGGCCCGCGTCGCGAGGAGGTGTGCACTGCCATGGCGATCTTCCTGTTCCTGCTCCTGGTGGCCGTGGTCCTGGGCCTGATCGGTGTGGTCGCCGAGGGCCTGCTCTACCTGCTGGTGATCGGCATCGTCGTCTTCCTGCTCGCCCTGGTCTACCTCGGGGTGCGGTGGCGGTCGAAGCACAGCGGCCCCCTGCGCTGAACCGGCGCGGCCGCCCTTGCGGGGCGAATGCCACTCGAACCGGTGGGTAGCAGACGCCAGGTACGCGCAGTCCTCCGTCGAAGAGGGAATCCGCCATGACGGACCAGAAAGCCGCCGCCCGCCCGGTCGGGCCCGACAGCGACCTGGAACAGGTCTTCGAACTCGCCCAGCAGCTCCGGGTGGACTCCGTGCGGGCCAGTACCGCGGCCGGCTCGGGCCACCCCACCTCCAGTCTGTCCGCCGCCGACCTGATGGCGGTGCTGATGGCACGTCACCTGCGGTACGACTGGCACCAGCCGGAGAACCCGGCCAACGACCACCTCATCTTCTCCAAGGGACACGCCTCTCCCCTGCTGTACGCCATGTTCCGCGCCGCGGGCGCCGTCGACGAGCACGAGCTCATGACGACCTACCGCACCTTCGGAGCCCGCCTCCAGGGCCACCCCACCCCCGTCCTTCCCTGGGTGGACGTGGCCACCGGATCACTGGGCCAGGGCATCGCCTACGGCGTGGGCATCGCCACGGCGGGACGCGACCTGGAGCACGAGCCGTACCGGGTGTGGGTGCTGTGCGGCGACAGCGAGATGGCCGAGGGCTCGGTCTGGGAGGCCCTCGACAAGGCCGGTCAGCGGCGACTGCCCAACTTCGTCGCGATCGTCGACGTCAACCGGCTCGGCCAGCGCGGCCCCACCGAACTGGAGTGGGACACCGAGGCGTACGCCCGCCGCGTCGAGGCCTTCGGCTGCCGCGCCCTGATCGTGGACGGGCACGACCTGCAGGCCGTCGACCGGGCGCTGACCACCGCCGCCGACGGGCAGGCGCCCACGGTCGTCGTGGCCAGGACCGTCAAGGGCCAGGGCGTCCCGGAGGTCGCCGACCACGAGGGCTGGCACGGCAAGCCGCTGCCGCCGGACCTCGCCGAACGCGCCGTCGAGGAACTCGGCGGGCTGCGCCACCTGACCGTCCGCGGCCCGCGGCCGCCCGAGGCCGCGCCGCGTCCCCCCAGGGCCGCCGCGACGGCGGTGGACCTGCCGCACTTCCGGCGCGGGGAGGCGGTCGCCACCAGGGTCGCCTTCGGCAAGGCGCTCGTAGCCGTCGGCGCGCGCCCCGACGTCGTGGTCCTCGACGCCGAGGTCGGCAACTCCACGCACGCGGAGGACTTCGGCAAGGCGTACCCCGACAGGTACTTCGAGACCTACATCGCCGAGCAGCAGATGATCGCCTCGGCCGTGGGCATGGCCGTGCGCGGCTACCGCCCGTACGCCGCGACGTTCGCGGCCTTCCTCACCCGGGCCCACGACTTCATCCGCATGGCCGCCGTCTCCCAGATCTCCATGGCCCTGTCGGGCAGCCACTGCGGCGTGGAGATCGGCGCGGACGGGCCGTCGCAGATGGGCGTGGAGGATCTGGCGATGATGCGCGCGGTCCACGGCTCCACGGTGCTGTACCCGAGCGACGCCACCTCCGCCGCCGCGCTGACGGCCGCCCAGGCCGACCTCGCGGGCATCTCCTACCTGCGCACCACGCGCGGCGCCTATCCCGTCCTGTACGCGCCCGACGAGCCCTTCCCCGTCGGCGGGTCCAAGACCCTGCGGGAGTCCGGGGACGACAGGGTCACGCTCGTCGGGGCCGGGGTCACGCTGCACGAGTGCCTGGCAGCGGCCGACGCGCTGGCGGGCGAGGGCATTTCGGCTCGGGTGATCGACGCGTACTCGGTCAAGCCCGTGGACGCCGACACCCTCGCGCGCGCCGCCCGCGACACCGGTGCCCTCGTCGTCGCCGAGGACCACCATCCCGAGGGCGGCCTGGGCGAGGCCGTCCTGTCCGCCCTCGCCGCGCGGCGGGCGGGCCCGGCCTTCGTGCACCTGGCCGTCCGCGACCTGCCGGGATCGGGCACCGCCGAGGAACTCCTGGACGCCGCCGGGATCTCCCGCACGCAGATCGCCGAGGCCGCGCGCCGGCTGGCCGCCGGCTGACCGAGGGGCACGACCTAGCGCCTGGCGGCGGGCCGGTGTGCCCGCGGGCCCTGGGAGACGCGGGGGCCCCCGGGCGCGGCGGACGCCACTCGGCTCCCAGGGCCCCCCGCGCCGGACTCCCGCGCCCCGCGGCCCGTCACCGGGACGGGCTAACCGGGCCGCCCGCCGGGCGCCCCCCGGCTCCCCTCCGGAGAGCGGCGCGGGGACGCCGACGCACGTCCGGAGCCGCGTGCGCTCGCCGGGCGATCTTCGTCAGGTTCGCCCAGGCTGGTGCCGGTGCCCGCCCATCCGGCGGCGCCGCCGCACGCCAGGACGGCCTTCCCGGCCGCCACGAACCCCACGAGGGAGCAGGCATGACCTTGACGACGGACGCGCTCATACCCGCGCTCGAGGATGTGCGGGAGGCACACGCCGCGGTGGTCGACCGGTTCCGGGCCGACATGGCCGAAGCCCCGGTCGGTCCCCACCGGCAGACCCTGGAACGTCATGCCGCCCAGACCCAGCAGCACATCGCCCGCATCGACGCGTACCTCCGTGGCATGCGGCCGCGTCACCTGCTCCGGGACACCGGCGACATGGTCCTGACCGCCTCGGCCGGCGCGTTCCGCACGGCGATGGCGCCCCTGCACATGGGTGCCCGCATGGTCCGCGACGTCCTGCCGGGTATGACGCGCGCCGACGAGCACCGGCTGCTGAAGAACGCGGAGGACGAGTACGCCGCCACCGCGCGGGCCCTGGCCGCCTGCCGCGCGGGCGAGAGCATCGCCACGCTCGCCCAGGACGACCGCGCCTCCGCGCTGCTGAGCACGCTGCGCCGGCAGGACGAGCAGCTGCTGCGCGAGCTGGAGTCCGGCGTGGAGGAACAGGCGCTGGCCGTGGCCACCACGGCGGCCGGAAACGGTCACCGCTCCCTCGGGGCGGTCGGCATCGCCGACGCCGCGGTCCGCACGGTGCGCACCACCGCCCAGCGGCTGCAGACCGTCTGGGCGGGCGGCGGGGAGCCGGCGCACCGCCCCGCCGGCGGCGACGCCGCTCGCCCGGCCGCGAGGGCCCCGCGGGCCCACGCCCCCATGGACCGGAACGTGGACCTGCCTCTCGCGGACTACGACCGGCTCCCCGTGGCCGAGATCATCCAGCGGCTGCGCCTGTTCTCGCAGGCGGACCTCTCCCTGATCGAGGACTACGAGCGCGAGCACGGCGACCGGGTCGGCATCCTGAACGCCATCGAGAACCTGCGCGGCAACCAGCCCTGGCCCGGCTACGACACCATGAGCCCGGATCAGATCACCGGGCGACTGCGCGGTGCCGAGCCGCTGGTGGCCCGCCAGGTCATGGACTACGAGCGGCAGCACCGCCGCCGCCCCGACGTCATCAGCGCCGCCAAGCAGCGCACCCGCGCTGCCGTCTGAGCCGCCCCTTCACGAGGTCCCCGCCGTGCCGCCACGGCGGGGACCTCGTGCGTGAAGGCGGCGCCGCTCGCCCCATGAGCCCTTCGGCCCCTCAGGCGGTCGCCTCGTCCAGCAGTTCCAGGACGTGCCGGTAGGGGCGGCCGGTGGCACGGCTCATGCCCATCTCGCAGGTGCGGTTGCACGAGGCGTACGCGTCGAACGCGCCGGCGGTGATCTCCGCCGCCTGGGCGGCCGTCGCGGACCGCGTGACTTCCGGGTGGAGCATGCCGCGGTCCCCGGCGAAGGCGCAGCAGCCCCAGTTGTCGGGGACGGTGACCTCGTCGCTGACCGCGGCAGCGACCTGGCGCAGGGCCCCGTCGATGCCCAGGTGGACGGTGGAGCAGGTGGGATGCAGGGCCATGCTGCCCACGCGGCGCGGCGCGGGCAGCGCCGGGAGCAGGTGCTCGGCGGCGAAGGCGACGCTGTCGACGAAGCGCAGGGCCGAGTAGCGGGCGCGCTCGGACTCCGGGAGGGTGTCGGCCAGTTGCTCGAGGCCGTGGGTGCAGGAGGAGGCGTCGCAAACCACCGGCAGCCGCCCGCCGTCGCTGGCCTCCCACAGGGCTTCCAGGGTCCGGCCGGCCATGCTGCGGTGCCCGTCGGTGTAGCCCTTGGACTGCCACGGGGTGCCGCAGCACAAGCCGGTCAGCCCCTCCGGGACGGTGACCTGGACGCCGGCGCGTTCGCACAGCCGCAGGAAGGCGGCCGCCGCTCCGCCGGAGTCCCCTTCGGGGGCGAAGACGCTGCCGATGCAGGCGGCGAAGAACACCGCTCGCGCCCCTTCGGGGTGCCTCGGGGCCGGGCGGGCCGGGCCGCCGCGCGGGATGTCAGAGGACCACGCGGGCACCAGTTCCGTCGCCCCGAGCTTGCGGACGGCGCCGGCGGCGGCGCGGGTGACCGGGGTGGGCAGGGCGTGAGCGGTGTTGAGGGCGGCACGCACTCCGGTGACCGCGCTCCCCCAGTGCCGGGCGGTGGCGTCGCCGAGGCGCTGGGCGGTGGGGCTGTGGCGCTGCGCGCGCAGGCGCTTCATGACCGCGCCGGTGTCGATGGTGACGGGGCAGGCGGTGACGCAGAGGCTGTCGGCCGCGCAGCTGTCGACGGCCGCGTACGCGTAGTCCGCCTCCAGGGCGCGGCGGCGTTCCTCGTCGCCGGCCGCGGTCGCCAGGGCGATCTCCCGCTGGAGGGCGATGCGCTGCCGGGGTGTGGTGGTGACGTCGGCCGTGGGGCAGACCGGTTCGCAGTAGCCGCACTCCACACACGCGTCGACGGCCGGGTCGACCGGGGGCACGCTCTTGAGGTCGCGCAGGTGCGCGGCCGGGTCGTCGGTGAGCAGGACGCCGGGGCTCAGGACGTCGTGGGGGTCGCAGAGCCGCTTCAGCTCGCGCATGACGTCGTACAGCTCGTCGCCGTACTGGCGTTGGACGAAGGGGGCCATGGCGCGGCCGGTGCCGTGCTCGGCCTTGAGGGTGCCCCCGGCGTCCAGGACGAGGTCGACCATCGCGTCGGTGAAGCGGGCGTAGCGCTCGGTCTCGGCGCGGGTGTCGAAGTCCTGCGTGAGCATGAAGTGCAGGTTGCCGTCGCGGGCGTGGCCGAAGATGACCGCGTCCTGGTAGCCGTACCGGTCGAACAGGCCGATCAGTCCCTCGCAGGTGCCGGTCAGCCGCTCCATGGGCACCGCGATGTCCTCCAGCAGCGCGGTCGTCCCGGCGGGCCGGGCCCCGGCGACGGCCGTGTACAGGCCCTTGCGCAGGTGCCAGAGGCGTCCACGCACGGCCGCGTCGCGGGTGAGCGCGGAGCCGGTGACGGCGGGCAGCCGGTCCAGGACGGGCTGGGCGGCCGCCACGGTGGCGTCGAGCGCTTCGGCGCTGTCCTCGGCGAACTCGACCAGCAGGGCGGCATGGCGTTCGACCCGCAGCCCGCGCAGTTCCTCGACGGGGTCGGCGGCCTGCTGGGCGACGCGCAGGGAGGCGGCGTCGAGCAGTTCGGCGGTGCGGGCGCCGGCGGCCAGCAGCGCGGGCAGTGCGTCGGTCGCCTCGGCGAGGCCCGGCAGGATCAGCAGGCCGGTGGCGGTGTACGGCAGCAGGGGAACGGTGCGGAAGACGGCCTCGCCGACGAAGCCGAGGGTGCCCTCGCTGCCGATCATCAGGTGGGCGAGGATGTCGGCGGGGTCGGTGTGGTCGAGGAACGAGTTGAGCCCGTAGCCCATGGTGTTCTTCATCGCGAACAGCCGCTCGATGGTGGCGCGTGAGGCGGCCGAGCCGCGGACCCGGTCGCGCAGCCTGAGCAGTCCGGCGTGGAGGTCGGGCTCGTGGGCGCGCAGCGCGGCGTCCGCGTCGCGGGCGGCGGTGTCGACGACGGTGCCCGACGGCAGCACGAACTGCAGCGACTCCATCGTGCGGTAGGCGTTGTCCTGGGTGCCGCAGTTCATGCCGCTGGAGTTGTTGGCGACGAGCCCGCCGATGGTGCAGGCGCTCTCGCTGGCCGGGTCGGGGCCGAGGCGGCGGCCGTAACGGGCGAGGCGCGCGTTGGCCTGGCGCACCGTGACTCCCGGCTGAAGCCGGATGCGCCGGCCCTCGTCGAGGACCTCGGCGGAGCGCCAGTGCGTGCGCACGTCCACCAGCACGCCGTCGCCGCCGGCCTGCCCCGCCAGGCTGGTGCCGCCGGAGCGCAGCGTCAGCGGCACCCCGGCCCGGCGCGCCCCGGCCATGAGCGCGCCGACCTCTTCGGCGGAGGCGGCGCGCACGACGGCCCGCGGCGTGAAGAGGTACGGCGAGGCGTCGTGGGCGGCCGCGACCCTGCGGGGCACGTCGGTGGAGACCCGCGAGGGGTCGGTGACGCAGTCGGCGAGCCACGCGGCCGGGCCGGGGCCGGCGGTGCGGGAGGTGGTGGCGCGGGTGGCGGGGGTGCTCATGGTTCCTCGGATGCGACGGTACGGCGGGGCGCTTGCGGCGGTCAGTGAGCGGGGGCGGGGTCGGTGATCCGCAGCAGGCGGGGCGGCCGTGCGGCGGGTTCGGGCAGGCGCAGCGGGGCCGCTCCGGGGGTGATGCTGCCCAACAGCGTGGCGTGGCGGGCGCCGGTGCCCGAGGTGAGGGCGCCGGGCAGGCCGTTGACGGTGAGGAAGCCGAGCACGGCGAAGGCGAGCGCTTCCTTGGCGTCGGAGGGCAGGCCCAGGGCGTCGCTGGGGCGCATCTCCACGCCGGGCATCTCCTCGCCGAGCATGCGCATCAGCACGGGGTTGCGGGCGCCGCCGCCGGAGACGATCAGGCTGGTGACGCCGTGCGCCCGGCAGGCGTCGGCGACGGTGACGGCGGTGAGCCGGGTCAGGGTGGCGAGGACGTCGTCGGTGCCCGGCGTCGGCACGGCGGCCAGGGCCCGCAGCAGGTAGGGCAGGTGGAAGAGCTCCTTGCCGGTGCTCTTCGGTGCGGGCCTGCGGTAGTAGGGGTCGTCGAGGAGGACCTTCAGCAGGTCGGGGCTGGTGCGTCCGGCGGCGGCCCGGCGGCCGTCCTCGTCGTAGGCGGCGGCGCCGTCGGTGAAGTGGCGCACGGCCGCGTCCAGCAGGGCGTTGGCGGGGCCGGTGTCGAAGGCCAGGGGCTCGGCGCCGGGGGCGACGACGGTGATGTTGGCGATGCCGCCGAGGTTGAGCGCGGCGGGTACTCCGGGCAGTCCGCGCAGCAGGAGGGTGTCGGTCATCCCCACCAGCGGGGCGCCCTGGCCGCCGGCGGCGACGTCCCGGCTGCGCAGGTCGGAGACCACGGGCAGCCCGGTGGCCTCGGCGATCCAAGCCGGCTGCCCCAGTTGCAGGGTGCCGCGGACGACGCCTTCCTCGACCCAGTGGTGCATCGTCTGGCCGTGGGACACCACCAGGTCGGCGGCGCCTCCGCACAGCTCGTCGAGCGCGCGGGCGGCGGCCCGCGCGAAGGACTGGCCGATGCCGGTGTCCAGGGCGCACACGGCCTCGGTGGTGGTCGGCGCGGGCGGCAGCGTCGCGCCGATGAGCGCCCGCAGGTCGTCGGCGTACGGCACGGACAGATGGCCGAGCGGCCGCATGAGCAAGGTGTCGCCGTCCAGCGTGAGGTCGGCGGCAGCCGCCTCGATGGCGTCGTACGAGGTGCCCGACATCAGGCCGATCACGCGCATGGGTTCTCCCAGCTGTTGTGTCCGAGGCGGTCGTGTGGTGCCCCGGGGTGGGGGCCGCCCTTCGACGGACCCCACCCCGGGAGTCCTCACTTGGCGCCGGCGCCCGCCGCGACCCGGCCCGAGCCGGACTCCGGGCCGCCGTCCGCGCCCTCGGCCTCGGGGATCGCGCGGACCTCGGGGGCCTTGTGGAACAGGCTCAGCACACCGCCGACCACCAGGGTGATCACCACGCCGATCGGCACGAGCCACTGGGCGGCGATCGCGGTCGGCACCGTCGCGCCCGCCACCGTGACGTCGATCTTCACCGAGCGCACGATGTAGGTCATCACTCCGACCGTGACCAGGAAGGCGATGATCGAGTCGACCTCGTTGGCGCGCTTGACGATGCGGCCCAGGAGGAACGCGCCGAGCAGCGCGCCGTAGGTGTAGCCGGCGATGGTCAGACCGGTCAGGTACACGTTGCCGGTGCTGGTGCTGAAGGCGCAGGCGAAGACGGCCATGAGCACGGCCCACACCAGCGTCATCACCCGGGCGAGCTTCAGCAGCGACTCCTCCGACGGGGTGCTGCGGAAGAAGCTGTGGATGATGTCGGCGACGGTCGAGTTGGACATCGAGTTGAGCGCGGAGGACAGGGAGCCCATCGCGGCGCCGAGGATGCCGGCCACGAGCAGGCCGGAGATCACCACGGGCAGCCCGTGCAGGATGAAGTTCGGGTAGAGGTTGTCCGAGCTGGAAAGACCCAGGTCCGAGAAGCTCTTGCCCTCGTTGTACGACCACAGCAGCGCGCCGACGAGGGAGAAGGCGGCGAACTGGAGGGTGACGAAGACACCGGAGGCGATCATGGCCTTCTGGCCGTCGCGCAGGGAGCGGGTGGCCAGGACGCGCTGGACGATCAGCTGGTCGGAACCGTGGCTGGCCATCGCGAAGATGGCGCCGCCGATGATCGCGGTCGGCAGGGCGAACGGGCTGGTGAGGATGTGCGCCAGGTCGAAGTTGGTGTCGAACAGCTTGAAGTGGCCCGAGTGCAGGGCGTCGGAGAAGCCGCTGCCGCCGACGTGGCCGGAGAGCACGGCGATGGCGAGGATCGCGCCGCCCAGGTACAGGCCCATCTGGATGGCGTCGGTCCAGATGACCGCCTTGATGCCGCCGAGGTAGGTGTAGACGACGGTGATCACGGTGAGGACGATGATGATCAGGCGGTAGCCGGCGTGCACGCCGAACTCGTCGAGCAGCAGCTTGATCGGGATCGCGGACGCGAACAGCCGGACGCCCTCGGCGAGCAGGCGGGTGAAGACGAAGGTCACCGAGGCGAGTCCCTGCAGCTTCAACCCGAACCTGCTGCCCAGGTACTGGTAGGCGCTGACGAAGCCGCCGCGCTTGTACAGCGGGATCAGCACGGTCGCGACGACGACGCGGCCGATGACGTAGCCGAGGGCGAGTTCGACGTTGCCGAAGCCCTGCCCGCTGTAGGCGCCGCCGGGCACGCTGATGACGGTCAGCACGCTCGTCTCGGTGGCCACCACGGAGAACGAGACGGTCCACCAGGGCATGTGCCCTTCGCCGACGAAGTAGTCCTTCGCCGTCTTCTGGCGTCCGGCCAGTCGCAGTCCGATCCAGGCGATGGCGATCAGATAGACGACGACCACGACGAGGTCGAGTTGGCGCACTCTCGCTCCTAAACAGCAGCCGGCGGGATCACCGGCATGGTGGGGACGGATGGTGGGGACGTCGTCCGGCGGACGCGGACGACATGGGGCTCGTGCGGCACGGTGGCGTCCCGTGCCAGCAGGCGCGCGCCGTCCAGCGGGTCCCCGAGCGGGGGCCGCGGGCTCAAGGGTCGCGCAGAGCCCTCGAGCGCCGCGCGAAGCGGCGCCATGAGCGGTTCACCGAGGCCGGTCAGGCCGCCGGTGACGGTGACGGGCAGGACCTCGCCGGTGATCCGGGCGGCGGCCGCGAGCACGGCCTTGCCCAGTGCGGTGGCGGCGTCCCGGACGATGCGGCCGGCGACGGGGTCGCCGGCCTCGGCCGCGTGGGCCACGTCCGGGGCGAAGGAGGCCGCGGTGCGGGCCGGGTTGCCGCCCGCGGCGAGGGCTGCGGGCAGCGTGTCCGGGTCGCCGAAGCGCGCGGTGGCGGCGGCCAGCAGTGCGGTGTCCGGTCCGCGCCCGTCGTGGGCGCGCAGTGCCGCGCGCAGGCCGTTCATCCCGATCCACGCGCCGCTGCCCTCGTCGCCGAGCCAGGGACCCCAGCCGTCGACGCGGGCGTACGAGCCGTCCTCGCCGAGGCCGATGGCGACCGATCCGGTGCCGATGGCCAGCACCACGCCGGTACGGCCGCCGAGGGCGCCCGCGTGGGCGGTGACGGCGTCGCTGGTGACGGCGACCTCGTCCGCGGGCAGGTCCTGGAGCAGCAGTGCGGCCAGTGCGCGGGCGGCCTCGGGGGCCGCGGCCGCTCCGGCGGCGCCGACGCAGACGGCGGCGAGCCCGGCGGGGGTGTGCTGCCGGAGCAGGGGCAGGACGGCGGCGCCCACGGCGGCACGGGCCGCCTCGACACCGCCCTCGGCGACGAGGCCGGGCGCCCCCGGGACCTCGTGGACGGGGCCGGCGGTGCCGTCCGCGCTCATGAGCACGGCTCGGCAGCCCGTCTTCCCCAGGTCCACTGCCACTGCTGCTGTCATGCGGCACGCCTCGTGTCGTCAGGGATCCGGCTCGTCGGATGGTCGCCCTGGGCGGTGACCGGCGCGGATCGCGGTGCAGCGAGTATCGGAAGGCAGAGCTCCGTATGTCAATAAGTAACTTCACGAAAAGCAGCAGGTAACTTTTTGACGTGACGGACGGGCCGTGGTTACGCTGACGCCACCGACTCAGGAGGGAACCCGTCCATGGCCTCCACGGACCCGACCCGCGCGACCGCGCACCCGGCACAGGAGACCGCCCCCGGCGGCGACATCCTGGCCCGCGTCCGCGCGGCCCTGCCCGGCCTGGCCCCCTCCGAGCGACGGGTGGCCGAGGCCGTCCTGGCCGATCCGGCCCAGGCGGCGGAGCTGTCCATCAGCGCCCTCGCCGAACGGGCCACCACCTCGGTGGCCACCGTCATGCGCTTCTGCCGGACGATGCGGCTGGGCAACTACCCCCAGCTGCGGCTCGCGCTGGCCGCGGCAGCGGCCCGCGAGCACGCGCTCGGCGGCGAGCGCCCGGCCCCGGGCACCGACATCAGCGCCACGGACACCCTCGAAGAGGTCGTCCACAAGATCGTGTACAACGAGGTCCGCGCCCTGGAGGACTCGGGGGCCGGACTGGACATCGAGGCACTCCGCCGGGCCGTCGACGCCGTCGCGGGCGCCCGGCGCGTGGACGTCTTCGGCGTCGGGGCGAGCGCCTTCGTCGGCCAGGACCTGCACCAGAAGCTGCACCGCATCGGCCACATGGCGTTCATCTGGACCGACCGCCACGCGGCGCTGACCGCCGCCGCCCTCCTCGGTCCCGGCGACGTGGCCCTGGCCATCTCCCACACGGGCGAGACGGAGGACACCGTCGAGCCGCTGCAGGCGGCCGCCGAGCGCGGCGCCACCACCATCGCCCTCACCAACGTCCCGGGCTCCACCCTCGCCGAGAGCGCCGACCTGGTGCTCACGACCTTCGCCCGGGAGACCCCCTTCCGGTCCGGCGCCACCGTCAGCCGGATCGCGCAACTCGCCGTCATCGACTGCCTGTTCGTAGGCGTCGCCCAGCGCTCCTACGACGCCACCGCAGCAGCGCTGCAGAAGACCTACGGGGCGGTGCAGCGCCGCAGGCGCCCGCAGCCCCAACGCCGCACCCCGGCCGACGGCTGACCGCCGGCCCCGCACGACACCCCAGCACCACCGAAAGGACGACCGCGCCGTGGACCTCAGCACACTCGGCACACTCGGCACCGAGACCCGCAACGAGCGGACCGCCGAACTGGACCGCATGCCGGTCTCGGAGCTCCTGAGCGTGATGAACGCCGAGGACCAGACGGTCGCCCTCGCCGTCCGCGAGGCGCTCCCCGACATCGGCACCGCCGTCGAGGCCGTCACGGAGTCCCTCCGTCGCGGCGGCCGGCTCATCTACCTCGGCTCCGGCACCAGCGGCCGCATCGGGCTGCTCGACGCCGTCGAGTGCCCCCCGACCTTCGGCACCGCGCCCGAGCAGGTCGTGGGCCTGCTCTCCGGCGGCCCCGGCGCCTTCATCGTGGCCGTCGAAGGCGCCGAGGACGAGCCCGAGCGGGCGGTCGCGGACCTCGACGAGATCGGCGTCGGCGACAACGACACCGTCGTCGGCCTCGCCGCCAGCGGCCGCACCCCCTACGTCATCGGCGGCCTCAAGCACGCCGCGGCGCGGGGCGCCGTCACCGTGTCCGTGGCCTGCAACCGCGACGCCCTCGTCAGCCGCTACGCCGACATCCCGATCGAGGTGCCCACCGGCCCGGAGATCCTCACCGGCTCCACCCGGCTCAAGGGCGGCACCGCGGAGAAGATGGTCTGCAACATGCTCTCCACCGCGTCGATGGTCCGCCTCGGCAAGGTCTACGGGAACCTCATGGTCGACGTGCGGGCCACCAACGCCAAACTCGTCGACCGCGCACGGCGCATGGTGGTCCAGGCCACGGGCGCGGACCCCGACACCGCAGCGCAGGCGCTGAGCGCCGCGAACGGCCACGCCAAGACCGCCATCGTGATGCTGCTGACCGGCACCACCGCCGAGGAGGCGGCCCGGCGCATCGCGCAGGCCGACGGCGACACTCGCACGGCAGCGGGCCAGGTCTGACCTGGGGACTGACTGCCCGCCCGGCCGCGGCCCTCGGGCGCCGGTGGGGCCGCGCGAGCGGTCCCACCGCGGCCGGGCAGGCCAGGTGACGGCGCCGGCGGTGTGCCGCCCGGAGCGGGCGGACCCGCCGTACGATGCGGCGGCTCGCAGCGGGCAAGCCGCTCCCCCGCCGGCCGCGGCCCTTTCCCCTTGCCGAGCGCGCACCTTCGACGCGGGTGAGGCGCGGGGCGGCCAGAGGCTCCGCGGCCGAGCGGCGGGTTCGCCCCGGCTCGCGGCAACGGTGAGGATTCCCTCGACGACGTCGTCCGCGGAGCAGAGGCAGCGGATCTGGGTGCCCGACGCACTCGGCGAGCCCGTCCCCGCCGCTGCGCTCCGCCCCCACGGCCGCACCGCGCGGGCGCCGCCCTTCCCGGACGGGCCGCGCCGCCGCACCGCCGATAGAGTGAAGATCGCGGGAGTACGGCGACCGCGGGAGGTGACGACGGCCATGGCCGGACGATTCAGCTACCGGAGGATCTACGAGGACGACGCCTCGTCGCAGCAGGGCAAGCGCGTGCTCGTCGACCGGCTCTGGCCCCGAGGCATGAGCAAGGAGCGCGCCCACCTCGACGAGTGGCTCAAGGGCGTCGCCCCCTCGACCGCTCTTCGTCAGTGGTACCACCACGACACGGAGCGCTTCGACGAGTTCCGCGACCGGTACGTCGCCGAGCTGGAGGACGCCGAGCACCGGCCGGCCGTCGAGCATCTGCGCGACCTCGCCGCCCGGGACAAGGTCACCCTGCTCACCGCCACCAAGGACGTCGACCACAGCGAGGCCTCCGTGCTCGCCGAGTGGCTCGACTCCTCCCCAGGAGCCGAAAGCCGCTGAACGCGCCACAAGCGCGCGGGCGAGCCGGCGCCCACAGGTGCCCGCAGGCGGTCGCACCACGGTAAGGGACACACGCGCCTGCGGTGGCTGGGGCGCAGATGGCTGCGCGACTGCCTGAACAGTGCAAGGCCGTGCGGGCTGATGACTTCACATCAGGTGCCGCGCCTCGCACCGCCTACGCCTGCCGCCGCTCCCACTGCTCCTTCGTGATCTCGTACCGCACACCCCCGTGCTCGGAACCCTCGACCGCCATCATGTCGTCCGGCGTGGGGATGCTCTCCGCGAGCGTCATCCCGAGCTTCTCCATGACCTTGCGCGAAGGGCGGTTCACGGTCATCGTCTCGGCCCAGACCATGCGGATGCCGAGCTCGGCGAACCCCTTCGCCAGCAGCGCCTGCGAGACCTCGGTGGCGTAGCCCCGGCCCCAGGCCGCCTGGCGCAGGCGGTAGCCGAGTTCGGCCTCCTCACGCGGGCCGCTGCGCAGCGGACGCAGGCAGAACCAGCCGACGAACGCGCCGCCGTCCTTCTCGTACGCCGCGAACAGGCCGAGGTCGTGACCCCAGCGCTCGTAGCCGGCGAGGATGCTGGGGATGGCGAGGTCGCGGACCTCCTCCGGCGGGGTCGGAGCGCCGCCGGTCAGGTAGCGCATCACCGCCGGGTCGCTGTCCAGCTCGATCAACAGGTCCGCGTCGGCGGCGGCGAAGGGGCGCAGGGTCAGGCGCTCGGACTCGAGGTAGGTGATCACGTGAGGATCATGGCCGAGACGGGCCTGACGGTCCAAGGCGTTTTCCGGCTGCGTCTGTCACCGGGGCTGGAGAAGCAGCAGCACGGCACTGCCGCCTGCACCTCAGGCCGAGGACCCGCCTCTGTCGCTCCCCAAGTCGTCACCGGTTGACTTGGTCCGTCACGGTGACTGCGGCGCTGACCAGGTGGATGATCCTCGCCGGGGACCCTGCTCGCCCGTCTACGGGAACCCCTTGGGAACCGCCGTGACGGCTGGGGACCTGTACGGGCTTGAAGCACTCGCGTCCTTCCGCGGACCTGCGAGGGGTGCCCGGAGGACTGTCCTGAGGGCATCATCCCCCTGAGCCGTCCTCGGACGCGAGCTGCCTGCAGCGACGAACGCGATCAACCCCAGGGCGTGCTGGTGAGCGGTCGCCCCGGTCGATGGCCTCGCCCCGGGTGCTCACCGGGCTGGATCAGCGTGCCCGGTGTCTGCGCGAGTCCGTTCGCCCGCCCCGGGTGCTCACCGGGCTGGTCCACCGTGCCCGGTGTCTGCGCGAGTCCGTCCGACCGCCCCGGGTGCTCACCGGGCTGGTCCACCGTGCCCGGTGTCTGCGCGAGCCCGTTCGCCCACAGCTGGTCGACACGGGAGCGTTCGGCGGCGTCCGGATAACGGTTGGTGCAGGACGGTCCGGGGCCGCCTCCCGACATCAGCTCGCTGCACGGCCCGCTGTAGTCGTCCTGCAGACCCAGCACGTGGCCGGTCTCGTGGGTGACGACGCGGACCGAGTCGTTCTGCCGGTTCTGGGTGTAGTCGAGGAAGACGTAGCCGCTTCCGTGGCCGTCGGTGGATGCGTAGGACCCGCGCGAGTCGTTGCCCTCGTAGTAGGAGAAGTCCGCGCCGCTCGAGGCCTCCTGGAGCTTGACGTGGGACTCGGAGCTGTTCCATATAGAGGCCGCACTCGCTATCTGCGAACGGAAGCTCGGCGCATGCGAGTCGTCGTAAGTGACGACCACCGCTTGCCCGTTGGGCTGGGCGGCGCGCTTCTCGGCGACCGACGTGAGCACGGCCTGGAAGAACGCCCTGTTGTTCGCGGCCTCATCGGTCGACCCGTCGTACCGGGCCACGGAGGTACCGGCGGGAGCGGACGGTACGGCGACCGGCTGTGCGCTCGCCGGCACCGCCGCGCCCGCAGCGGCGGAGGCCAGTGCCGCGCCGAAAGCGAGGGCGAGGAGCCGTGCGGAGGGTCGGGGCGATTTCATGAGAGGGCTCCTCCTCACTCGGTGACGCCGAGCGCCCGGTGCGCGGTCGACTCCGCGTGAACACCGGTTCCGAACTGCAGCGACGTCCTGTGGGTCGCCATTCTGAGAACGCCTCGGCAGGGAACGCAATGGGGTCCTGCCACTACCTCGCCTCGTAGATCCGAGAACCTCTCCCGGACGACCGACCGGGTCTCCGGTCCGCAGGCGGCGGCGGACAGAAAAGCTGTCGAGGCGTCAGAATCCGTACGGCGAAGGGCAGCGACGCCTACGTCGGCAGGGCGGAACTCCGGGGCACGCAACACACTCGACACCGTGATGAAAGCGGACAAATGCCATGATGTCTGCTACGTCGCATCTACTAAGCACGCCGGATGGTCAGCCATGCGCTGTGACCGACCTCATAGGATCTGGGGACTCCTTTCCCCAGGGCTGCGGCAGCTCGCGCTTGCGACGGCTGGGCCGGCACCGCCGGGGCGTCGGAAGAACGGCCTCGCGTTTCGCCGGCTGCCGACGCGTACGACGGGGTCAATAAAGGCGCCCCCTTGTGTGGAGCGGTCCTGGATGCCGGCAGAGGCGACACGCGGAGGTCGGCTGCTTCACGGGGCGTCGGAGGCAGGCCGGCCCGGACCGTCCAGCAGCCGGGCCAGGTACGCGGGGCGCTCTTCGACCACGAGGTGTCCGGCAGCGGAAACCACACCCAGCTCAGCTCCGAGACTGCCGCGCACTGCCGGACCGAGCCTTTGCGGAGGGAGAAAGACGTCGTGTTCCCCGGTGACGACCAGACGGGGAATCGACCGGGCGGGCAAGGCGGCGGCGCCGGGCGCCCCGCTGGAACGCGAGTGCCGGGCGACCAGGGTCATCCAGTCCACCAACTCCTCGCGCGGTGGGCGGCCGGGCGCGAGCATGGCGCGCAGGAGCCGGGCGCTGTGCGAGGGTGCGGGCACCAGGAACCAGGCGGCCGAGGCGGCCAGCACCGTGGGAGTCAACCTGAGCCTGGTCAGTCCGCCGGGGGAAACCAGAACAAGCTGGTTGATCAGGGGGGAATCGCTGGACAAGGCGATGGCGGCACCGAAGGAGTGGCCCATGACCGCCACCGGCTCGGACGAGATCTTCTCGATCACCTCGCTCAGCCACGCCCCGTACCAGGACAACCGGCCGCCGGAAAGACCGCGTTCGCCAGAGCTGAGTCCCGGCTGCCCCGGGACGTCCACCATCAGCACCCGGTGATCGGCAGCGACCAGGGCCGTGGCCAGCGGCAGGGATGCGGCGGCGTTGAAGTTGGTGCCCGGGACGAATACGACCGTCGTCGCGCCGGAGCCAGCGAGCACCGCATGGGTCTGTGCGCCCTTGGCCGTCACCGTCCTCCGCTCGTGCGGCACCGGCCACGCGGCCAGTCGGTCGAGGCACCAGCGTCGGATGAGCTCCCTGCCTGGCGTGCTGCGATAGATCGAGTCCACTGGTCGAGTATCGCGCCTCGTCCCGGGCCGTGACGTGCGAAGGACCGCACGGGTCGGGCGAGTTGCGACGTTCCCCGGGGCCCGCGGCCTGTCCGCGTCCTGCCCATCCGGCCTCCCGCCGACGCACTTCGGCGAGTTGGGCACACCCGGGTTCGACGAGGCTGTCAGGCGCAGGCAGAGGGAGCTCGAAGCCGCATGTTCCCGCCGGTGCCGCAGGCGCCATCCTTTCGGCCGCAGCAGCCGGCGTCCCCGCCGCGGCTGAGCGGTCCCGGATCGAGGAACTGCTGCCCTCGCAGGAGACTTTCGCAGAAGACCTTCTCGAAGCGCACCGGAACCAGGGGAACCGACGTCTCAGTGGTCTCCTGTCTCGTCGTCGAGTTGGTGATCCGCCCAGACGTAGCTCTCGGGGAGCAGGCCCGTGACGGGCAGCGTCCGCAGCCCGTCGGCCGTGCCCACGATGACCCCGAGCGAGGGGAAGTAGTCGAGGAGGACCTGGCGGCAGCGCCCGCACGGTGGCACGACGCCCCGGTCGCGGTCCCCAACGGCGACGATGGTCTCCAGGTCGTAGACGCCCTGGGCGGCGGCAGTCCCGATCAGGACCAGCTCCGCGCACGGCCCCCCGGTGAAGTGGTAGGCGTTCACGGCGGTGACGATCCGGCCGTCCCTGGCGCGGGCGGCGGCCGCCATGGTGTGGTTGTCGCCCCGGCAGCGGGTGGCGGCGACCTCGGCCGCCGCCTGGATCAGCTCGTGGTCGACACGGTCGGTCTGTGCGGTCATTCGCATGTTCTATCGCGCCGTCGGAGAAGCGTGCCACCTCGCCGGTCGCACCCCGGACGTGGAGGCGCGCCGGCGTGGCGGCGTGCGCCACGAGGTGACCGGGACCGCGCGGCAACAGTGGGCAGTGGTGAGGTGCCCGCCCTGTCCACGCCCCGGCTGATCGCGTGGATGGAGGCGGAGACGGTGCACGCCGCGGCGCCCTTCGCGTGGCGGGGCATACGACGGTGGGGACGGCGCTGCGCATCGAGCACGTCCGGGCAACGCCGGTCGGCGGCAAGGTGGACATCCCGCTGACCCGCCGCAGGCTCCCGACGGTCACCGCCTCACCTTCCGGGGACGGGCCTTGGACGATGCGGGCCGGCTTGTCGCCACCGGCGCGATCGACCGTGGTGTCGTCGACCGGGAGCGTCTCCTGGCGGCCACCGCCCGCGCTGCGGACCCCCCGTCCTGACGGGGCTCGCGAGGACGGCTCCGGTCAGCCGGTACGGCGCCCGGCTCCTCGAGGCGGCGCGCTCGTGGACACGTCATCGCGTGAAGCCGCCTGAGCCCCGGACGAGCTGGTCTTCTCGCAGGTGCCCGTCGCGCGCCGGCGGGCCGGAGGCAGAAAGCGCTCCGGCCCGCCGCCGATGGGTCGTCAGTGCTTGAGGAGCCCCTTGGCCCTCTCCTTTCCGCCCCGCATCCTGCCGCGCGATTCGAGGGCGGCTCCTTTTGCCGCGAGCTTCTCCTTGTGCATCGCGTGGGCCGCCTTCCTCACGGTCCTCCCGACGACCTGTTCCATCTTCGCCTTGGCCTTCTCTCCCGTACTCATCTCGGCACCTCCGCGGCTCTCACCCGGCGCGTGCCCGCGCGGCCCTCGCCGAAACCACCGCGCTTCCCGCACCAGGCGGTGCGGGAAGCGCGCTGTCGCGCGCCCGCCGCACGCGGGAGCCGGTCGAAGGAGCGAGTCGGTGGCCTCGGCGAGGGGTCACCGGTACTCCGCGTCGCGGCCTCGACGGCGGCCCGGGTCTCCTTATGACGTGGACGCCGTCCCACAGCACCGGCACCGCGCCATGCTGCCCGTCGGTCACCCCCGCCGCCCGTTGCGCCTCGTGTCCCGACGTCCCTCGATGACGAGTTCGTCGGTACGTGAAGGCCTTCGGCCGCCCCCGCGGTGGCACAAGGGTGCCATGGCACAAGTGTGCCGCCCTGAGCTCTTGAGCGACGGCGTGCCCGCCCCGATGATCAAGGGCTGTTCATTCTTCACACGGCTTGAGGGGTTTCCTTGCCCACGGTTCACATCCGCCGGCCCAGAGCCGGGGCGATCGCGCTCGGCGTGGTCGCATCCCTTGCGCTCGGGGTCATACCGGCCACGGCCGCTGTTTCCGGCGGTGACGCCGGTCGCGGGCGCGCCGCGGCGGGCGCACCACATCGGTCCCCCGGCAGCGCCGGCACCCACACCGTCACGCTGATCACCGGCGACAAGGTCACGATCGGCACCGCGCCCGACGGCACCATCGTCCGGTCCTTCGAGGGCGCGGACGGGGCCACCACCGGATTCCACCGCGCCGTCGTCGACGGCGCCACGTACGTGTACCCCGACGCGGCCCTGCCCTTCGTCGCCGCCGGGAAGCTCGACAAGCAGCTGTTCAACGTGACGCGGCTGATCGCCGACGGGTACGACGACGCGCACAGCGCCCGGTTGCCGCTCATCGTCGGCTACACCGACGCCGCCGCCCGGTCCCGCACGCTGCCGAAGCTGACCGGTTCGGACGTCGTCCGCCGGCTGGACAGCATCCAGGGCGCGGCCGTCGCCGAGAACCGCACGAAAGCGCCGGAGTTCTGGTCCGCGCTGACCGGCGGCAGCGGCGGCGCCGGGGCCCGGTCGGCTAA